>CAMEZN010000167.1 GCA_945947845.1 uncultured Mucispirillum sp.
GCCAAACTGTGCACCATCTAAGCGAACAGCCATTGCATTAATAGTAAAGTCCCTGCGGAAAAGGTCGCTTTTCACTGATGATTCCACAACTTCTGGTGCAGCAGCAGGTGTTACATAATATTCTGTTCTTGCAGTTGCAAAATCTATTTTAAACCCATCATCAAAAGAAACAACAGCTGTTTTAAATTTTTGATGAACAAAAACTTTTGCATTACATTTTTTTGCATAAGCTACTGCAAATTTTGCACCATCACCTTCTATTACAATATCTATATCATAATTATCTTTATCCATAAGCAAATCACGAACAAACCCGCCTACTACATAAGCTTTATATTGCATTTCTTCTGCATAATCACCAATATCTTTTAATAAAGATAATATTTTTTTATCAAGGTTTTCCTGCATTTTAGATAAAACATTTCTATTTTTTAATATACCAAGCTCTTTCCGTTTACTTTCAGCATATTTTGACTGCAAAATAATATCTTCATGCATAAGCCTTAAAAGGTCTGTTCTAGTAATAACACCAACAAGCCCTTTATTTGTTTCAACTGGAAGAAGTTTCTGATTTTGATACACCATAATTGCTTCTGCTTCATAAAATAATGTATCAGGGTGAACTGTTTCAAACTCTGTCTGCATA
Source organism: uncultured Mucispirillum sp. (assembly GCA_945947845.1). Lineage (GTDB taxonomy): Bacteria > Chrysiogenota > Deferribacteres > Deferribacterales > Mucispirillaceae > Mucispirillum. The sequence continues at coordinate 647 of CAMEZN010000167.1, forward strand.
ATATTATTAATGCTGTCATATTCAAGCCCATGTTTAACACCATGCAGTATGTCTTTTCTTGATATGATACCAATAGTCTTATTATTTTCCACAACAGGCAGGTAATTTAAGTTATACTTCATAGTTAAATCAACAGCTTCTTTAAGCATAGAATGGCTTTTAACTGATTTGACATGGGTTGTCATTATTTCCTGCACAGTTTTAACAGGTTTAACAGTTTCCCTAATAACATATTTAAGCATTTCTAATGTTTCTGCAATCATTTTATCTTTAATTACAGCACTACCAGCAACACTATGCCCGCCACCGCCAAATTGTGATACAATACTTAAAACATTAACTCTCACATCATTACTTCTTCCAATAAGCACAAGCCTTCCGCCTGTGGAAAGAAGAATAAAAAGTGAGCTTAATCCTTCAATAATCATAAGTTTATGGGCAATAAAAGCTGCCTCATCAATATATTCATCTACTGTGGCAAAAGAATAAGCAACATCAACCCCGCCAACTGTAATTATTGATAAATTTAAAAGAAGCTCATTTAAAAGCATAACTTGGATATTACTTAATTCTCTTTGAATATAATCATTAGCAGCAGTAGTATCTGCTTTTTGTAGTATTAAATATGATAGAGCAAGTGCATCATTTGCAGTAGTTTTGCTAAAAGTAAAAAGCCCAGTATCTTCATATATTCCTAGGGCTAAAAAAGTAGCTTCCTGAAAAGATAATGTTATATTTTCTTTCTGCATTTCAAGGCATAAAATAGATGTTGCTGCTCCTATTTCTAAAATACTGCTTTTATCAGCTGATATATCACAGCTTATACCTGCATGATGGTCATATATAATAACTTCTTTTGCAATATCAATTAACACTGCCAGTTTACCAAGCCGTTGTCGTTGATTACAGTCTGTAATAATCAATGTATCAATACTTTTTAATTCTCTTAATTGTTTATCATTATACTGCTTTATATTAATATTAAATTCATTATCTTTAATATAGCTGTATACATTATTTTCCATATTAGTGCACATAGCTATATGGTCGCAGCCATATAATTTATATGCCGCATAAGCACTAGCTACTGCATCAAAATCTGGGTTTATATGAGTAACAACTATCTTCATTTTTTAGCAAATCTCGGGTGAAAATTCATAATAGTTTTTCTTTTATCATCATCAGTAACATGAGTATATATTTCTGTTGTAGAAATATTGGAATGACCTAAAAATATTTGTAATGTTCTTAAATCTGCTCCATTTGATAACATATGGGTCGCAAATGAATGACGAAGAGTATGTGGAGAAACATGTTTAGTAATATTATAATTTTTGCATTTTTCTTTTACAATATTCCATATATGCTGTCTTGTAAGCATACTTCCATGCTGATTTAAAAAAAGATACCCATTATCGCCATTTTTTATAAAATATTCCTGCCTTAAAGCAAGATAATCTTCTAATTTTTTTAATAATGATGTATAAAGTGGCACAATTCTTTGTTTAGAACCTTTACCAGTAACTTTTATAATCCCTCTTTTAAAATCAATATCCCTGATTTTAACAGCTGTTAATTCGCTTACACGCATACCAGTTGCATATAAAGTTTCCATAATTAAACAATTTCTTTCTTTAACAGGTGAAGATATATCATCATATGATATTAATTTCTCCACTTCTTCAAAATCAAGAAAATCAGGCAGTTTATGCCACTGCCTTGGTTTTGCAATAAATTCTACTGGGTTTACTTTTATTTCTTTTTCTATTATTAAAAAATCAAAATATTGAGAAATACCTGAAAGTCTGCGAAGTATAGTTTCAAGTGATTGCTGGTTTTTCCGCATATATGACATAAAAGCAACAATATCTTCCGAAGTAACAGCTTTTATATCTTTTTTATAAAATTTATATAAAGTTTCTAAATCAGAAAGATACGAAATAACTGAATTATCACTCATTCCAAGTTCAAACCGTAAAAACTGTTTAAATTCATTATATTTATAAGGTTTGGTTTCTATATCCATATATAAATATTACCTGTTATCTAATATATCATACATTGGGGTTAGAATATCATCATCTGATAAAGTATCAATATCTGCACCAAGAGAAGCTACTTTTCCATTAGCTCCATGAAAATCACTTCCACATGAGATAATAAGTCCATTTTGTCTTGCTATATTTGCAAAAACATCTTTCTTTTCAACAGGGTTATGGCTAGAATATGCTTCAAGCCCATTAAGTCCAAGTTGTTTATACTCTTTAACTAAACTATCTAATTTATCATCTTCTAGTTTTAATGTATATGGGTGAGCTATAATAGATATACCGCCGGCATTTTTTATTACATTTAATGCCCGTTCCACAGATACCTGCTGTTTTTTAAATGCAAGCTCTGCTCCGTCTTTTAAATATAAATCAAATGCTTCCTGAATAGATGTAACAATATTATTCCTTAACAAATATTTTGCTACATGCGGCCTTCCAAGCTGAGAATTAGGGTTATCAACCAAATCATCTATTTTAACATTTTTTTTCACAAGCTTAGAGAGAGCTGCAAGCATTTTTTCATTTCTTTTTTTTCTGTAATACTGCACTTCTTCTTCCATTTCTTTAAGACTTTTATCATTTATATCAATAAATAACCCTACAATATGCAGCTCACCTTTTTCAACTTCCACACTTATTTCAATACCGGGTATCCGTTTCACAGTGCTTTCCTGCTCCATAAATTCACCAATCCCAGCAGTAGTATCATGGTCAGTTAAAGCAAGATGAGAAATATTTAACTGTTCAGCCATCTTAACAAGTTCTTTCGGACTATAAGAACCATCAGATGCTAATGAATGGCAGTGTAAATCTATCATATAATAACCCTTAATTTTAATAATATGTAATATATAATATATAATATCTACAAAATAATATAACAAGTATTTTTTTAAATGAACTATGTATTAAAACAAAAAAGGGGCAGTGTTAATGCTGCCCCTTAAAAATTATTTGTGTTTTAATTTAATTTTTCTATGATATTCCTGTAAAGAATATACTTCAAATCTTCCAAAATCTGCCTTTTCCTTTAATCCGTCAACAGCAGCAGCAATTCCTGAAAATGTAGATGTCATAGGAACACCTTTTAATAATGCAATAGAGCGTGTTTTTATTTCATCAGTAATTGCATCTTCGCCATCTTCCCTTGTCATTATAATCCACTGAATTTTATCTTCATTTAAAAGGTCCACAAGATTCGGACGACCTTTTGATATTTTAAAGATTGCATTTGATTTAATATTATTATCATAAAGCATAGTAGAAGTGCCTTCTGTTGCATAAATATTAAACCCAAGCTCTGCTAAATCCTTTAAATAAGGCACTGCCCGTTCCTTATCTCTGTTATTTAAAGATACAAAAATATTTCCACTTTCTGGAAGCTTACCGCCTGATGCTATCTGAGATTTAAGATAAGCAAGACCTTTACTTGTATCCATTCCCATAACTTCACCAGTAGAATGCATTTCAGGGCTTAAAAATATATCTGCCCCTATAAATTTAGAAAATGGAAATACTGCTTCTTTGACTGTTGTATATGGTGGAATAATCTCTTCTGTAAAACCTATTTGTGAAAGTGTTTCACCAAGCATACATCTAACAGCATATTTTACAAGCGGTGCACCAATAGATTTACTTACAAATGGTGCAGTTCTTGAAGCTCTTGGGTTCGCTTCAATTATATAAACTTGGTTTTTATGCACTGCATATTGTATATTCATAAGTCCGCATACATTTAACTCTTTTGCTAAATCAAATGTATGTTTTCTGATAGTATCAAGTATTTCTTTACTTAAAGTCATTGTAGGAATAACAGCAGCAGAATCTCCTGAATGGATACCTGCTGGCTCTACGTGTTCCATAATGCCGCCAATAACGGTTGTTTTTCCATCTGAAATACAGTCTACATCAACTTCTACTGCATCATTTAAAAACTTATCTATTAATATAGGGTTATCATTAGAAAGCTGAACAGCATATTTAATATATTTTTCAAGTGTTTCACGAGTATAAGCTATTACCATACCCCTGCCGCCTAATACAAATGAAGGGCGAACAAGCACTGGATAACCAATTCTTTCAGCAATATCTAATGCTTCCTGCTCTTTATAAGCAATACCATTTTCAGGCTGTTTTATATTAAGCTTATTAATAAGTTTTTGGAATCTATCCCTGTCCTCTGCAAATTCTATGCTGTCTGGGTTTGTTCCTATGATATTTACACCGCAGTTTTCAAGTTCTCTTGCAAGATTTAAAGGAGTTTGACCACCAAACTGAACAATAGCCCCTA
>CAMEZN010000168.1 GCA_945947845.1 uncultured Mucispirillum sp.
AAATCAGCTTTTGAAATATCATTTGTTACAACAGCAAAATTATTCATCTGTAAATATCTGCTGATAAGTGAGCTGTAATAATTATCATAAGTTTTTTCATAGCTTTTAGTAATAATAGCCGGCATAACATATATAAGTGATTTTTCAGGTAAAATTTCAAATGGATTTACATTAAAATCTGTAACTGTTGCTCTTGTTTTATCAATAACAAGAGATGACAGGTTAGTTTCCAGTTCGCCAATAATAAGTAAAGGATAAAAACCTGTTGTAGTAAAGTTTAATGGGTTAACAACTGCAACTGCTCCGCCTACTGAGTTACAGCCACTAACAAGTGCCAGTAAAGAAATAATTGTAATTAATCGTTTCATAATATCGCCTCCGCCTTTTTTATAGCAATCATCGTGCCAAAAATATTATTAATAATTTCTATGAATTAAAGAATATATTTTCTTAAAAAAGAAAATAGTAGTTGAATATTAAATTTTTCAAGTTATAATAAAGAAATAGGTGAAAAGGAGTATTTTAGTTTTTTTACAGGAAATTATATGCAGTATATGTAATTATGTTGATAAAATAGTTGGGAGGGAGAAAAAATGAAACTAACTATTGCTCATAAGATTATCATATCTATATGCGGGGTATTAGCATTTGCATTTTTAAACAGTGCATTTGCTATATATTCTGAATACACTGCCGCAAAAACATCAGAGATAATAGGCAGTAATTATATTAATGCTTATCAGCAGATGGAAGCAATTTCTTTGAATACGCTTACTTTGCAGGTTAATGTATTATCTTATTCATCAAACTTAAAAGAAGATTTTTATAATAATGTTCAAAATCTTGTAAAGACTTTACAGAAAAATGCAGATGATTATAAGAGTTTTGTAACAGCAGAAAAAAATAAACAATATTATACAGAGACAAATAAAATGATTAACGAGCATTACAAGCTGGTTCAAGATTTTACAACTGCTGTTATAGATAATCTTGATTTAATTAAGGCAAATAATGCTGTAATGGAAAAAATGAATAAATTACTTGATAATGCTGCTGCCTTAGCTCAGCAGACTATGAAAAAGGCAAAACAGGCAGATATTGACCAGGAATATATTTCCCGTATGCAGAATATCTATTCTCTTTCTTCTCTTATAAAAACAACATCATATATGGCTTTAAGCACAAAACAGGCAGATATGCTTAATAATATACCAGATACATTTATCAGAGTAAATGGTATTGCTTCAAGACTTGCCTATAATTTAGAAGATGATGACCTTTCTAATGCTATACAGGAAATTAGAAAATATATTACAGAGGCAGAAAAATTATATAAAGAATTAACAGAGATAGCTGCTAAAACGGCAGAAGTAGAAAAACTGCGTTTTCAGTATGCTGCAAATATTAGAGAAATGAATAATCAGCTTGGTTCAATTGTTTATAACCTTGTTAAAACATCATCAGCAGATTCCACATTAGCTTTAAAACAAGGTATGGCAGTATCTGTTATGCTTTTTATAATAACTATTTTAACAGGTGCAATAGGTATTATATATTTATATTTTAGTGTAATAAAACAATTAAAAAGTTTTATTGCAAATGTGGAAAATTTAACAAAAGGCGATGGTGATTTAACTGTAAGGCTTACTGCAAAAAATAAAGATGAACTTAATGAACTTGCAGTAAGTTTTAATGCTTTTATTCAAAATGTGCAGGAAATAGTAAGTGAAGTAAAAGAAGCTGCTGGTGAAGTTGCAAGTGGTAATAACCAGCTTTCTGCTACAATGGAAGAATTATCTGCTACTTTTGCATCACAATCTGAACAGATTGCAGATATGGCAGAAGATATTCAGGGTATTAGAGAGCTTTCTCAGCAGTCATCAGAACAGCTTATAGACTGTTTAGGGGTTATGAATAAATCTCAGGATATGACAAAAGCAGGTGCTTCACAGCTTGATTATGTTAAAAACAATGTGCTTGATATTCAATCAAAAACATCATCACTTTCAACAACTATTGATGAGCTTTCTGAAAGTTCTGCAAAAATAGGAAGTATTTTAACAGTTATTAATGATATAGCAGCACAGACTAACCTTCTTGCATTAAATGCTGCAATAGAAGCAGCAAGAGCAGGGGAAGCAGGCAGAGGGTTTGCAGTGGTTGCAGATGAAGTTAGGAAGCTGGCAGAAAGAACTCAGCATGCAACAGGTGAGATAGAGTCTATTATAACATCTTTTCAGCAGGAAAGCAGCAAAGCATCAAAAGAAATGGCATCTTCTGGTGAAGCAGTAACAGCAGGTGTTGATATGATTGGTGAAACATCATCATCATTTAATAATGTTGTATATGGAGTAAATGATGCTGTAAATGATACGAAAAGTGCAGCTGAAAAAGTTAACAGACAGTATGAATATATGCAGAAAGTATCAGATAAAGCACAAACTGTTGCAGCTGGTATTGAAGAAAGTGATGCAGCTGTTGAGCAGGTTGTTTCAACAATTAATCATTTGCAGGAAAGAGCAGAGAAATTAAAAACACTTGTAAGCAGATTTAAAATTTAAGTTGGATACACATTCTCCCCTGAAAACTGGGGAGAATGTATAATTAATCAATTGAGGAAAAGATTATTAAATGGGTTTATGAAAAAATTTATTTAATATTAATCATTTTAGATTTTTCTCTTTCAAGCTCCATAACTTTTTGGCTTGAAGCACTATCATCATTGTTACGATAATAATTTAAATCATTATTTATTTTATTCATTTTTGCATCACGGCTTGTTCGTGCTCTTATTTCAGAATAGCTGGAACTAGAAGAAGAACTGCCGCTGCTTCTTGAAATAATTTCTCTACTAGTCATACCTGTTTGGGCATAGCTTATATTTACAATAGAAATAGCAAGCAATGCTGCTGTAATAAAATATTTCATATATTCTCCATATATATGTATAACACTTTATATGAAAAAAAGTTCAAAAAATATTTTAGGATTATATGCAGAATATAATAGTGATTTTATATTTTTAAGTATAAAAAATTTATCTTGTTGCATAAAGTTTGATTTATTGATATGATATAAAACTGTAAATAAAACATACTAGGAGAAAATAATGGGTAAAATACAGGCTATATCTGTAAGTGATAGAAAAGGTGTAATCAAAGAAAATGTGCCTTGTGCATTTTTTGAAAATGATTTCGGTATCAAAGGAGATGCTCATGCAGGCAAATGGCACAGGCAGGTTAGCTTACTTGCCCTTGAAAGTGTTAAAAAAATGCAGGATAAAGGCTTAAAAGTAAAAAGTGGAGATTTTGCTGAAAATATCACAACAGTAGATATAGATTTACTTTCTTTACCTGTGGGCACAAAACTCCAAATAGGCAGTATAGAATTAATTATTTCACAAATAGGTAAAGTGTGCCATCATAAATGTGCAGTATATTATCATGCTGGTGAATGTGTTATGCCAAAAGAAGGTATTTTTGGAGTAGTTCGCGGCAGTGGAGAACTGCATGTAGGTGATGAAATAAAAAACCTTGGAAAAGATGGCTTTTCTGTTGGTATAATTACTCTTTCTGACAGGGCAAGTAAGGGAGAATATGAAGATTTAACTGGCCCTGCACTTGAAAAATATATAAGTGAAAATTTAAAAACTTCATTTATCCGTAAAGAAATTATTGCAGATGATAAAGATAAATTAGAAATTACTTTAAAAGATTTTGCAGATACTCAAATGCTGGATTTAATTATTACAAATGGTTCAACAGGTATTGCACCAAGAGATATTGCTCCAGATGTTACAATAGATGTAATAGAAAAACGTCTGCCCGGGTTTGAAGAAATTATGCGGTCAGAAAGTTTTAAAATAACACCTACTGCCATAGTTTCAAGAGCAGTATGCGGCACTAGGAAAAATTCTCTTATAATTAACCTGCCCGGCAGTCCAAAGGGAGCTGTTGAGAATTTATCATTTATTATGCCAGCAATAGAGCATACTATTAAAAAATTACAGGGAGATAAATCCGATTGTGCAGTAAGGTAGCAGGCCATATAAAGCAGCAGGATTTTTTTAAAAGGGTAATAAAAAGCGGCAGGCTTAGTCATAGTTATATTTTATCTGGTATTTCAGGTATTGGAAAGCGGAAGTTTGCTTTTGAGCTTGCTAGAAGTCTATTTTGTAAACAGGGGAGCTATTTTACGGAATGTTCATGCAGCAGCTGCACTCAGGTAAAGGCTGGCACATATCCTGATTTATATATATACAGTGGCGATGAATTAAAAGTAGAAAATATCCGTCAGATATCAGAAAGTGCTGGTATGACTGGGCTTGCTTCTAAATGGAAAGTTTTTATTCTTGATGAGGCAGAAAAGCTTTCTAATTCTGGTCAAATAGTTGCAGGTAATGCTTTTTTAAAAACACTGGAAGAGCCGGGGGAAGACTGCCTTTTTTTGCTTATAACATCAAAATATGAAATGATTATGCCCACAATCCGTTCTAGGTGTTCTGTGGTGGATTTTACCCCGCTTAATGAAAATGATATACATAATGTTTTATGTAATATCCGGCCTGATATGGATAATATGGCAGAGATTATTAAGGTTTCTGGTGGTTCAGTTGAGCGGGCATTGATGATTGATGATTTAAAAATAGGCTCACTGATTAATGAAATAGAAAATAAAAATTTTAAAAAATTTACTGATTTTGTGATGATGTGTAATGATATACAGGTATTAAAATCCGTTATGGAGTTTATATATCCTGCGGCACTTTCAAAGTATAAAAAAACTGGTATATATTCATACTGTGCTTATGGTGAGTATATACTGGAAATTTTACAAAGATTAAATTATAATATAAATATAGAGCTTGCAAAACATGATTTTGTAAGCAAGACGATAGAGGTTTTTAGTGAAAGAGTATAATGCTTGT
>CAMEZN010000169.1 GCA_945947845.1 uncultured Mucispirillum sp.
ACTTGCAGACCTTAACTTTACTACTTTTAAAGATTATATTTACTATTTAAAATATGATATTAAGAAAAGACAGGAGCTTGATACATTAATCAACCTTGTAACTATAAATGAAACATATTTTTTAAGGGAACGGGGGCAGCTTGATTATCTTGTCTCAAATATTGTTCCTGATTTAATTAAGGCTGGTAAAAAAAGTATAAAGATATGGTCTGCTCCATGTTCTACTGGTGAAGAGCCTTATTCTATTGCAATACTTCTTAAAAATGCTGGTTTATTTGATAGAGCATCAATAGATATTATTGCAACAGATATTAACTCTGAAGTTGTAGCTCTTGCAAAAAAAGGTGAATACAGGCAGGCTTCTTTTAGAGGTGTCCCTGCTGATTTTATGAGAAATTTTGATGTTCAGGGGCAAAGCTATTTTATTAAAGATGATATAAAAAGACATGTAAGATTTAATACTGGTAATATAACAGTGCCTGCAATTACAAGCCTTATTGGTAAAGTTGATGTTATATTCTGCCGTAATGTTCTTATATATTTTGATATGGACGGCAAACAAAGAACTATTAAAAACTTTTTTAATATGCTTACAGACCCGGGTTATTTATGTCTTGGACACTCTGAAACACTGAATAAAATCTCGGAAGATTTTGCAATGAAAAATGCAGGAACATGTATAATCTATATGAAGAAAAAATAATATAAAGCCCAGAGAAAACTCTGGGCTTATATTTTAAAGTTTCTTATTTCTTATACTATACAGAATTTATCTATACTTGCTGTTTAAGAATAATTTTATTATATTATACATATAATAATTATGCTGTAAAGTTTTTAGGCAGTAAATGCGATATTAAAAGAAAAGAACACTCAAAAGGAGGTTATTATGTCAACTCCCTATGATGTATCAACAGTAGTATCAAGAAGTTATATTCCTGAACAGATGCAGGATAATATGCAGAAAGGTCAGGAGCAGAAAAATGTTGCATTTTTAGCAGAATTTCAAAAAGAATTTGAAAAAAAACAAAAAGAAGTAGGCGGTAAAATTAAAACAGAAAGTGCTGGTGTTGCAGAAAAATCTGTTAAAATGGAAGAAGAAAGAAAGAAAAAAGAAAAACGAAAAAAACAAAAACAGCAGGAAATGAAAAAAGAAAAACACGGCGGTATAGATATTCAGGCATAAAATGCAGAAGCGGGTAAAACTTTCAGTTATAAAAGACAATCTTATTAATGCAGTGTATGGGGTAATGGTAAACTCTAATCCACTTACTATCCATATTGAACAAGTGGATATATTGCAGGATAATAGTATTATTATTTTTCCGGAAACAATTGATAATAAAAGAAATATATATATTCTTACAGTGAAAGAGATAATTGAAAATAATGCAGTATTTGAAAAAATCAATAATATTGATGATATATTTTTTAAAAATCATTATATTGAATTTAGTCATACATTCAGCATAGCAGAAATCAATAATGAAAATGAAGTAAAGTATAGAACTCTTGCTGCAAATATTAATAGGCAGGAGTTGAATTCTACTGCTTCTCGTTTAAAAGAAGTTTTTTCAAGAGATGAAGTAGAAAATAGAGAGATTATAACTTTTTTAATAGATATAAATTCTAAATTAGATGAAATATTATACCTTCTGAAACCAAAAGAAAATATTGCTGGTGCAGAGGAATACCTTTCATTAATATTATCAGATGAAGGTTTTTTATTTGCATGCCAGAAAGAAATCAAGTGCGAAAAAATATTTGTATATACAACAATCAGAGACAGCGGCGGTTTCTTTTCATTTGCTGCTATAAGTATGGTAGAAAAAATAATGGTTTCTGGTGATTATATCATATATAAAGGTATTTTTACAGACATGAGTTTTGATACTCAGGATAAAATAATAAAATACATATTCAGGCTTGAACGAGAAATGTTAAAAGAGGCTAATAAATAATGGGAAATACTCTAATAATACTTTTAAGTTATATATTAAATTTTATACTTATTATATTAATTATTAATCTCCTTTTAAGAATAAGGACTTTGGAGAGAAAGCTGATAAATTTTTCACCTACTGAGGCATATACTATTATGGAAAATATGCACGAAATGGTGCTTGAAAGTCAGCGGCTTGCAGACAGCCTAGAATCATCTATTAAAGCAAGGGAAGCTGTGCTTGAAGATTTATCTGATTTAGTTGATGAAAAAATATTAAGATATGAAAAAACAGCTGGTGAAAAATATATAAATATTCCAAAAGAGAAAAAAGAAGTAAAGCATGAACAGGCTCATTTAGAAACAGTATTAAAGGTACAGGAACAGCATAAAGAACAGATTATTCAGCAGGATAATAAAAAAGATTTAAAAACAAAAATACTTTCACTTAATGCAGCAGGAAAATCAAGTATAGATATTGCAAGGGAGCTTGGTATATCAATTACAGAAGTGCAGCTTGCATTAAGGCTTACTCCTAAGGAGCAGTAAAGGTGGATATCAGTATTTCTGCTTATAAAAACAGCATGCAGCAAATCAATATAAATACAGGAGATATTGTATATGCAGCTGGTGCGAAGGCAGGAAGAAATGGAAGTTATATATTAAATATTAATGGCAGAAATATTGAAGCTTTTTCAAAAGATTTGCTTTATGGAAGTAATCTAAAATTATTAGTATTAAAAACTAATCCGCTGGAAGTTGAGCTTTTAAAACAGCAGGCAGGTTCCTTACTTCATCAAGGAGATAAACTTCCAGTTAAAATTTTATCAGTGAGTAATGGTATTTTTAGTGTAGAAATAGGTGGTAAATTATACCAAGCCGGCATATTATCACATTCTGGAAGTGCCAGAATAATGGCAGAAGTCATTAAGACAGAGCCTATTTTAACATTAGAAGAAACAGATATTTCATCAAAACAGATATCTCTTGCGGCTATGGCAAAAGAGATTTCATCATTTAATCAGAAAGAAGCAGCAGCAGTATTAAAAGAATTTGGTGCAATACATTTGTCATCATTTATGGCAGATGATATTAAGAAAACTTTGAAAAACAGTGGTCAATTTTTTGAGTATAAGCTTTCAAAAGGTTTATCTGTTGAAGGTGATATGAAACTTTCAGCTTATATCCAGCAAAACAGCAGTGCAGAAAGTGCAATAAGTAAATTACAGATTGCAAATGTTTTGATGGGCGGCGATTTCTTTTCATTTTTTGAAAATGATGAGCTTGATTTTAATGATGGTATAATCAGGGTTTCTAAAAACGGCAGCTCATATTCTATATATATTAAGATGAATTTTACAAAAATTGGTGAAACTATTATCAGTATAATAAAACATTATGAAAATTCGTATTTAATTACTGTCCGTTCAAAAGTAAATATTACAGCAGAGCTTTCAAGGCTTAAAATTAAAAACTGTAAAGTAGTTTGGAAAGAAATGCAGGAAAAAGATGAAGATTTTTTTCAAATAAAAAAAGAAAATTTAAAAGAAATGAATGGATTTGAAAGAATCGGTTAGTATTAGATAAAATTTATTGAAATATAGAATAAAAAATCATATTTTAAATGGATTAAATTATATGGAGTAATAATTAATGAAAGCAATTACAAAAACAAAACTAATATGCACAATTGGCCCTGCTTCTAATGACCCTGCGATAATCAGAAAAATGATAGAAAATGGAATGAATGTTGCAAGGCTTAATTTTTCTCACGGCACTCATGAAAGCCACAGGGAAACTATTAAGCTTGTTAGAAGTATAGCAAAAGAAATGGGTGTGCGGGTTGGTTTTTTGCAGGATTTATGTGGTCCTAAAATAAGGCTTGGCAGGCTTCCAGAAGAGGGAGTCAGGTTAATTGTTGGTGATTATGTGGCACTTGCTTCTACAAAAGAAAAATGTGAAAATGCACTTCCAGTAGAGTATGATGATTTGCACAAGGAAGTAAATGTTGGAGAAAGGATACTGTTAGCTGATGGTATGATGGAGCTTAGAGTTACTGGTATAGATGGTGTGAAAGTTATTTGTGAAGTAATTACTGGCGGAGTAGTGTATACAAAAAAAGGTGTTAATATGCCGCAGTCAGATTTACATGTTCCAGCTTTTAGTGAAAAAGATAGAATTGATTTACAAATGGGGCTTGAAGAAAAGCTTGATTATGTAGCATTATCATTTGTCCGCTCTGCAAAAGATTTAGAAGAAATAAAGAGTATAATAGATACAAGCCAGCATAAACCGCTTCTTATAGCAAAAATAGAAAAGCCGCAGGCAGTAGACAATTTAGAAGAAATACTTGATGTGGTAAATGGTGTAATGGTAGCCCGCGGTGATTTAGGGGTGGAAATGCCGTTAGAAGAAATACCACATGTTCAAAAATATATAATACAGCAGGCAAAAAAGGCAGGCAGGATAACAATTACAGCAACACAGATGCTTGCAAGTATGGTTAAGGCACAGCGGCCAACAAGGGGAGAAACAACAGATGTGGCAAATGCTGTTATTGACGGCACAGATGCTCTAATGCTTTCAGATGAAACAGCTAATGGAGATTATCCAGATACAGCGGTAGAAACTCTTGCCCGCATAGCAAGAGCAGCTGAAAGATATAATAAACAAACACTTGATTTGGATTCTTCATTATTTAGAGACAGTCATTCATTTACTCTTGCAATAGGAAGGGCAGCATGCTGGCTTGCAAAAGATGTGGGAGCAAAATGTATAGTATGCTATTCTGCCACAGGGCTTGCTCCTTATTGTATTTCAAGATTTCGTCCAGAATGTGAGCTTCTAGTGCTTACTTTTGATGAGAAAGTATGTAATATGACAAGTCTTATCTGGGGTGCACAAGGAGTAATCTCAGAAGTGATGACAGATTTAGATTCTGTTATGGAAACAGCAAAAATT
>CAMEZN010000170.1 GCA_945947845.1 uncultured Mucispirillum sp.
TAATGGAGCATAAATAATGAAAATATCTATATCAAATATAGCTTGGGATACTAAATATGATAATGAAATATATTCATTAATGAATAAATATGGTTACGAAGGGCTTGAAATAGCACCTACAAGAATAGTCAGCACAAATGAACCATATTCATTAGAAAATACAGATAAAGCATTAAAGATTTTATCAGAAACAGGTTTTGAAATTCCATCAGCCCAGTCTATTTTATATGGTAAAAGTGAAAAATTATTTGGAAGTGATGAAGAAAGAGAAAGTCTTTTAGATTATTTATATAAAGCAATTGATTATGCTGCTGTTATTAAATGCAGTAATTTAGTTTTTGGAAGTCCAAAGAACAGGATAATAAATGATATTTCAAAAGAATACGACATAGCAGTAGATTTTTTCAATAAAGCTGGCATTTATGCTGCTGAGAAAAAGATTGTTATTGCTATTGAAGCAAATCCTGTTATATATGGAACAAATTTTATTAATGATACTTTTTCTGCATATAAGTTAGTTAAAGATATAAATAATCCACATGTTAAAATAAATTACGATATGGGGACAGTTATTGAAAATAATGAAAATATAGATGATATTGAAAAATATTTAGCTGAAATAAATCATATACATATTAGTGAACCATATTTAGAACTGATTAAGAAAAGAGATATTCATAGAAGACTTTTTCATATATTAAAATCAAATGATTATAAAAAATATGTATCTATTGAAATGAAGAAACAGGATAATATTGCAGATATTGATAGTATATTATCATATGTAAGTGAGTTGTATTATGAAAATAGATAAAGTTAAATATAGTAAGCATGAATTACAGCCAAAAAATAATAAATACTGTTTATGTATACCTGTAATTAATGAAGGCAGCAGGATAGCAGAACAGTTAAAACGAGCATACAGCCATAATATACACCAGATAGTTGATATTATTATATGTGATGGCGGCTCAACAGATGGCTCATTAGAATTAGATATGTTAAAACAATATGGAGTAAATACATTATTAATTAAAGATGATACAGGCAGGCTTTCTGCACAACTGAGAATGGGTTATCTTTGGGCATTAGAAAGAGGTTATGATGGAATCATAACAATTGATGGAAATGGCAAAGATAGTATAGAAAGTGTTCCATTATTTATAGAAAAATTAGATGAAGGGTATGATTTTATTCAGGGCAGCAGGTTTATTAAAGGCGGTCAAGCAATTAATACTCCATTAGTAAGACATTTAGCTGTAAAATTTATTCATGCACCAGTAATTTCCCTTGCAGCTAAACATTGGTTTACTGATACAACCAATGGATTTAGAGGATATTCAAAAAATTATTTAGAAAATCCTAATGTTCAGCCATTTAGAAAAATCTTTGAAACATATGAACTTTTAGCATATCTTTCTGTGCGTGCATCACAGCTTCATTTAAAAGTGTGCGAAGTTCCAGTAACAAGAGCATATCCTAAAAAAGGTAAAATTCCTACAAAAATAAGTTTTTTTAAAGGCAATATAACTCTATTTAAAATATTATTTGAAACATTGCGAGGTAAATATAATCCAAATGAATGAAAAATACGATAAAATCATAATTGGAGCAGGCATGTATGGCCTATATGCAGCTGAATTTGTCGGCAGAAAAGGTAATAATGAGCGAGTGCTTGTATTAGAAAAGGACAGCACACCGTTTAGAAGAGCTACATATATCAATCAGGCACGGGTGCATATGGGATATCATTATCCTCGCTCTTATTCTACTGCAATTAAATCAAGAAACTATTTTGATAGATTTGTTGAAGACTATGATTTCTGTATTGAAAAGAAGTTTAAGAAAATATATGCAACAAGCAGACATTTCTCTTGGACAAATGCTGCTGAATTTGAAAAATTTTGTATTGATACTAATACTCCATGTTTATCAGTAAATCCAAATGAATATTTTAATAATAATATGTGTGATGGGGCATTTGAAACACAGGAATATACTTATGATGCCCATATTTTAAAAGAATATTTTTTAAATGAGATTGCAAAATATAAAAATATTGAAATAAAATATAATTTTACAATAGAAAAAATAGAAAAAAATGATGATGTTTTTGTTATTACAGATAATAATGGTAATCAATATTCATCTAAATATATACTAAATACAACATATGCATCTGTAAACCAGATATTGTTGAAACTTAATTTTGAACCGATAAAAATCAAATATGAATTATGTGAGATAATTTTATGTAATGTGGAAAAACCGTTAAAAGATACAGGAATAACAGTTATGGACGGTCCATTTTTTTCAATTATGCCTTTTGGTAAAACAGGTTTGCATTCATTAACTTCTGTAACATTTACTCCGCATATAACAAGTTACGATACACTTCCTAAGTTTAAATGTCAGGAAAAATGTGATAATTTTTGCTCTCCAAACCAGCTTGGAAATTGTAATGACTGTCTTTATAAGCCAGAAACTTCATATCCATATATGTCAAGGCTGGCGAAGAAATATTTAAATAAAACATATTCATGTTTTGAATATAAAGAAAGTCTGTTTTCAATGAAACCAATATTACAGGCTTCAGAAATAGATGATTCAAGACCGACAATTATTAAAATCCATTCAGAAAATCCAACTTTTATTAGCGTTCTTTCTGGAAAAATTAATACAGTATATGACTTAGATGAGATATTGTAATATATTGTATTGTCAACTTTATAGTAAAATTATAAAATTGTTGGGGATAAAATGTTTGAATATTTAAAATATAAATTAAAATTCAAAAAAGATATATTTTATAATAAAGAAAATAATGATTTTACATATCAAACTTATGCAATCCTGTTTTTACTTGGTTTAATAATACTATTTTCAAGAAGTGCTTATAATATTATTGTGCCATCATTATATGCAGAAGATGGTAGATGGATATCAAAAATTATAAATAATGGTTTAATAGATACACTTATTAATGCTCGTTCTGATTATTTTGTATCTGCTAATGTATTGATGTTATATATTGCATATATTTTAAATAAAATCTTTTTTGGATATAATATTTCTAATATTCCACTTTTTATTACATTTATCCAGTATATCTTTTATAGTTTAGTAGCATTACTTCCAGTAATTGTTTTTAAAAAACATATGAATAGATTTATTTTAATATTCATTTGGTTATCAATTTTAATAATACCACTTGGAACATCTGGATTTGAAATTTTTGGAAAAATAGTAAATATAGGTTACTTGTTTTATTTTGTAGCTTTTTGTCTTATATTTTACAGGGTAGATAACCGCAGCATTTTGTCAAAAAAACAAATTATAGTAATTGATTTTATACTTTTTATAAGCTGTACAACAAACCCTGCATGTTATATATTAGTGTTTTTAGGATTTATACTGGATATATATAACCAAAGAAATGATTTAATATTAAATAAAAAAACAAATTCAATTGAAAAAATATTTCAGCGATTTATAAAAAGTTTTTCAAATAAATCATGGATTGTTCTATGCCTATTATGCTTATTAGTAATACTTTATCACATATTTTTTCAAACTAGTGCTTTTATAGACTCTTCTAACAAAACAAGAATTTTATGGTCAGCATATCTTACACACATTACAATATATCCACTTGTATATCCATTTTATAGTAATTTAAATGATACTACCGCATTAGTATTAATTTTACTTTTTATTGTTTATTATATGGGTGCATATTTGGCAGCAGATAAAAATAATAGAATAGTTTTTATTATTTTATTTTTATCATTTTTAATTTTAGCAGTTATTACAACATATGCTAGACCAAATATAATAGTGCTATACAGTTACACAAATACATTTCCTGATAGATATATATATACGATAAATATACTATTTATGGTTATATTTATGTATAGCTTAAATATATACTATAATAAAAATAAAAATACAAAAATCATTAGTATAATTTTATTATTTTTATTTATAATGCTTAATATATTAAATATTAAGACAATCATTCAATATAATGATACTATACGAAATGATACTAATCAGGTCAAATTTATTGATAGAATAAATAAATATATAGAAAAAAATGGTATTACTAACATTAATAGCTCTGCAAATATTGAAATAGATCCACAAAACTGGAGCATACAGCTTCCAAGTAGATATGTTATATGTTCTTATCTACGGCTAAAAGATATACCTAAAATTATAAATGCTGCCAATTTTTCTAATGATAGCTGGACAAAAGGTGTTTATAATCATAATAAAGGTATCCTTATTATGAAAGCAGATTATTTGTATTTAATGTCTAATGTAAGAAGTATACATATTCAAGGATATAAAAATTATCATGCAAAAATACTTGCAGTAAAGAAACAAGGAAATTATATTTATGTATTTACTGATAAACAAGATGCAAGTATATTTGCATATCCTGCTAAAATAGAATATGAATTAAAATAGATAGTGGAGCAGAAATAATGAGTATTAAAAATAAAGTTGTATTAAACAATACTACGATGCAATACCATAAAGGATATTTTACATATCAAACTTATGTAATACTATTTCTACTTGGTCTAATAATAATATTTTTAAGAAGTGCAGATATATCACGTTTTAAAACTATATCCAGAAGATAGTAATAATATACAATACTGTAATAAAATAGAAGATACACTAAAAGATGCAGATATATGTTTTATATTCACAGAGTGGAAGGAGATAAAAGAATTAAACCCTGAAATATTTAAAAAATATATGAAAACTCCAATTGTGTTAGATGGCAGAAACTGTTATAATCCAGAAATTATAAAAAAATATGGGGTAGAATACAGCTCTATTGGAAGATAACCAATCATTAC
>CAMEZN010000171.1 GCA_945947845.1 uncultured Mucispirillum sp.
TCAGGACGATGTGATAATTTTCTGGGATATAGAAAGGTTAAAAGAGATAAAACGGATATCTAAACCGGGCATGGGAGTTCGTGCTGTGGCATTAAGTCCGCAGGCAGATAAACTGTATATTGCTTATCCTGCTGTAATTTATGAGTATGAAACAAAGAACTGGGTAAATACAGGGTTTTATGAAGGCTATAAAAACGGTATCTATTCAATAGCGGTAAATAGCAGGGGTAATATATTAGCTGCCGGGTCAAAAACTGGGGATATTTATATTACTGATATATCAAAGGGAGAAATAACAGATACATACAGGGCAGGGACTCAGCTTATCATGAGCCTTGATTTTGCAGAAAGTAAGGATATATTAATCAGCGGCGGCTATGATAATACTGTCAGGATATATAATATAGGCAGGGCAAGACCAGTAAAAGAGTTTTCACTTTTTAAAGATGCAGTGAAATCTGTGCAGATAAATAATGACGGCACTCGTGCTGCCATAGGCTCATCAGACGGCACAGCAGTCATCTATAATATATCAACAGGTCAGGTGATAAACCAGACTATATCAGAAGATGGAGAAGTAACATCACTTTCTGCACCAAAAAGCTTGAAATTTACAGCCTATGGCAAAGGCACAGCCTTTCAGGAAGAACGGTATGGTGTTATATCATACCCATATTATAAAGGAGTATATAGGAAACTCTATTCTTTACAGGAAAGCGATATAATAATATCAGAAAAAGGCTACCTAAACGGCAGGGGCAGTTTTGGGCAGTATTTATCATCATACAGCAGGGGTAACAAAGAAAGTATACAGGAAATAATGGAAAACTATTTCAGGCAGGATAGACTAAGAGTAAACCTGCCGTAAAGCTGCTTATTTTAAGATAATGGGTTAACTTGAAATAAGCAATTTATTTATAAGTCAATATTTTCAATTCCATATTATGCTTTATTTCTTGCCAGTTTGGTATTTTGCTAGTAAGTAGGGCATAGAAATCTTTTGAATGGTCTTTATAATAGTAATGGCATAGTTCATGGGTAATAACATAGCGGATAGATTTTTTATCTACCATAATTAATGCAGGGTTAAGTGTTATTGTATTATTTAAGTAACTACCCCAGCGTTTATTTAGTTGCCTTATTTTAAGTATTGGTGTTTTTATATCTTTAAATGTAGCAAGGCAGTTTATAAGTTCTTTATAAAATACTACTTGTGCTTTTTCATACATAAATTTATTAAGTATATTTTTATTATATTCTATATTATCATGCTGTTTAGTATATAGTAAAAACCTATTTTTATTAAAAGTAATATAGTCGTTATCAGATTTTTCTACTTTTAGCATATATTGCCTACCAAGATATTTTACATTAGAGCCAGAAACATAACTTTGCACTTGCTTATTTTGGAACTGTTTAAAATATTCTAGTTGTTTAAAAGCCCATATTGTCCGTTTTTCAATAAATTTATTAATGTTATATTCTTCTGCTTCTAATGGTGCTTTTAATGTGATAGTCAAATCTGGGTGCACTATTAGGGCAAGTGTTTTTCTTTTTTCTTTTATTATATTAGTTTTATTTTTTATTATTTCATATATATTCATATAAAAGCCTTATTTATTGGCAACTGCTGTATTCCATATTTGTTCTGCTAGTTGTGATATTTCATTATAATTTAAGCCAGTATCTATTTCATCACAAAAATAATCTTCTATACCACCTATCACAGTATTTTTTATTTTATCATTTTTATAAAAATCTACTTTTTTATTATCTTCTATTAAATTGTATATGTATAAAGTAGTGCTTGTTATTATATCATCGCTTAATTTCAGTTTATCTTTTAAAAGCCTATAATAAGTATGAGTTCCTTTGTTTTCTGCTATTTCTTTTGGCATTTTTTCTGAAATATCGCTATAAGTATCTACTTGTGTTTGTATATCTATTAATTGGTTAAGAAGAGCATCAATATCTTCTTCTTTTGCTTTTTTTATTTTTTCTATCATTATATTTATAATATCAGTAAATTTTCCATAAAATTTTGGGTCTTTTTCGTAGTTTTCTTTTATGATTTTATCAGTTTGTGCCACTATTGCATCAGCTTGTGATTTTTTAGAAAGCCCTGTATTTTTATTACTGATAAATGTATTAAATTCTTCTACATTACTAATATTTATTTCTTTTGTTAAAACTTTCACTTCATCAGCAGATAAATAATCATCTAATATTTTAGAAATCTGAGTTTTATATTTAGCAAAATCAACAGTTTCTGCCATAGATATTTTAGTTGCCTTTTTTATATCTAAAAATCTTTTTAAATCGTCTTTATATTGTTTTATTTGGTTTATATTTACTTTTTTATGGAAATCTGGCAAAGCTTGGCACATATCAAAAGTTTTTATACATTCATTCACTGCACTATAAAAATCTTCTCTTATAATAGCATTATTACTATCTTTTAAAAACTCTATATAGCTATTTATATTATTTTTATCTTTAATAGGTGTAAAGATACCATATATTTTACTATATATTGCAGCCAATTCTTCTATAAGTTTATCAGGGTCATCAAGCATTCCTTCAACATCTTCTATATCATAATCATTAAATAGTGCCATAGCATTTTTTAGGTTACGAGCATTAGCAGAATAATCTATAATAAGCCCAGAGCGTTTTTCTTTACTATGTTCATCTCCATCAAAAACTCTATTTACTCTAGCTATAGCCTGCATTAAGTTATGCTCTTTAAGCTGTTTAGTAAGGTATAGCACAGTATTTCTTGGAGCATCAAAGCCAGTTAAAAGTTTATCTACAACAATAAGAAGTTCTACCCCGTTATATAGCTTTTTAAACTGGTTTATTATGTCAGTTTCATATTTATTAAGTGAGCCATAATCTTCTTTTATTTTATCAAGATATTCTTCTACTGCTTTTTTATTTTTATCATCTTCATCTATTCCAGTTTTTTGGTCTGATATAATAACAGCAGTTTTTAGTTCTGGTGCATTTTGCTCAAACCATTTTTGGAAAGATATAGCTGCATATTTAGATGGTGCTACTAGTTGCCCTTTAAGCCCTGTGCCGTGGAAGTTTTCTAAAAAATGGTCTGCAATATCTATGCCTATCATATCTATATATTGCCCAGTTTCATTCATTAATGCAGAAGAAAGGTATTTTGTTAAAAAATCAGCTTTTTGTTCATCTGTTAATCTAGCAGTTATTCTTTCATATAGTTTATTTGCCTTTGGGTCTATATGTTGTGCAGAAAATCTGCCTTGGTATATAAGCCCTACAACAGCCTTATCTTCTTCTGCTTCTTTCATTTTATATGAATCAATAAGCCTACCAAATTTTTCTATTGTTTTACTTTTGGTTGCACTTAAAAGTGGTGTGCCAGTAAATCCTATTATACATGCTTTGGCAAGGACTGCTCGCATAGTATTAGCATTTAAACCATATTGAGTTCTATGTGCTTCATCTACAAATATAAACACATTATTATCATCATCTATATGTTCAGTAATATTAAACTTATGCACAAGTGTAGTAATAATAGTATTTAATTGTTTTGCTTTTATTTTATTTATTAAATCTTGCCCACTATTTGCTTTATGTATGGTTGCTTTTAATTTATTATTAGTAAATGTAGTTTTTATTTGGTTATCTAAATCTACCCTATCTGTAACAATTATTATCCTTGGGGAAGGTATAGTTTCAAATATTAGTTTTGCAAGTAGCACCATAGTAAGAGATTTCCCACTACCTTGTGTATGCCATATTAAGCCACCATTCCTAATATTATCTTCATTATATGTTTGTATCGTTTCAAATATTTTGCGAACTGCAAAATATTGGTTATATCTGCATATTTTTTTTATGCCATTATCATATAGTATAAAGTTTTTTATTAAATCTATTATCCTTTCTTTTTGCAATAAACCATATATGCCAATATCTTGCACAGACGGGTTTTCTTTTATCACTTGTTTATAATCTGCACAGTTTAAGCTATCTTTTATTTTATTAAATATTTCATCATCTATTTTTTTATTTACAGATAACATTATGTTTTGATTATAGTTATCATCTGTATATTTTTCTTTCCATATATTATAATAGCCACTAGGTGTTTTATATGTGCCATATTTAAAGTATGTAATATTAGCAGCTATATATATCTGTGGGTATAGGTAAAAACGGGGAGCATTTTTTTCTGTGCTATTATGTATTATTTGGTTTATAGCTTCATCAATAGGAACAGATGGTTTTTTATTTTCTATGATAGCCATAGGTATCCCATTTATAAAAAGCACAATATCTATTCGCCTATTTTTTTCTTCTGATACAGTATATTCTACTGTAACATGGAAAACATTATTTTCCACATTATCCCAATCTATTGCAACTACATGACTACTATTTTTTTTACCATTAAAATAATCTTCTGTGCTTTCCCCCTGTATTAAAGCATTATATATAGCATTAGATGCACTAATATTCCCGTCATTTAGGTTTACTCTCTGTAAGTCTGCTATTCTATCCCTTATGCTTTTGTCAGATACTTCATCATTATTTATTTTCCGCATAGCATTAAAAGTAATCTCTTCTAAAATATATTTAGAAGTATTATTTCCGCGGTATTTCATAGTTTCAGCAGGGCTTAAATATATATAGCCTAGGTTTATCAGCTGTAAAATTGCTTCCATTTGGGAAGTGCATTTTTCATTAGTAAATGGTAAGGTAGTGTTATTCATGGTTAGGTTCCGTGTGGGGTGAATTAAACAAATCAATTTTTAATGGAATTTGTTTTAATTTTCCAGGTATTATTTAAGACTAAAGCATTCCTCAATA
>CAMEZN010000172.1 GCA_945947845.1 uncultured Mucispirillum sp.
GTCTTTTACAATTAATACAACAGGCACAACAGTATTTAATGTCCAAATTGATACGGATAAGGCTGTTACAGCATTAGCTGAATTTGCAGCAAAATATAATACCTTAATAAATGCTTTAAATCCAACAGAAATTGCTTATAATGATGATTTAAGGGATAATTACAGCGAACCTTTAACTGATGATAAAAAAGCTTCAATGAGTGAAGATGAAATAAAAAAATATCAGGAAAATTATGAAAAAATACAATATTATGACCTTGTAACTAGAAGTTCTGAATTAAGAGCATTAAAAACAAATATTCGTTCTCAATTAACAGCAACTATTAATTCAGAAAATAGTAAATTTACATCTATAACACAGGTTGGTATAACTATTGCAGGAAGTGATACAAGGGATACTAATATTACAAAATTAGGTCTTTTATTTGATGTTTCAACAGACCCAGAAGAATTAGCAGAATATATAAAAGAAAATAGTGATTTTACATCAATTTTATCAGAAAACCCAGATGATGTTTACAACTTTTTTGCAGACAGCAAAACAGTATACGAAACAGATGCTAATGGAAAAGAAACAAGTAAAATTGTGAATGTTGGCTGGGCAAAAGTATATAGTGATTTCTTAGATACGAATATTAACTCTACATCAGCATTATACAAAAAAACAAGCACTAACGGAACTATTGAATCAGAAATATCTTCACTAAAAGAACAAGTGGAATCACAAACTAATAGAGTAGAAATGTATCTTGAAAGACTTTATGCACAGTTTGCCGCAATGGAAGAAAGATTATCTACACTGCAACAAAGTTCAAGTTATTTAACAAATTTAAGCACTAATAGTGCTTCTAAATAAATATAATAGGAGATGATTAAATGCAGACAGCCTATCAAAATTACAAAAAACAAGAAGTAGAAGGTGCTACAAAAGGAAAAATTGTAGTTCTGCTTTTTGAAGGAACAATTAAATTTTTACGGAAAGCATCAAAAGCTATTGATGAAAATAACATTCAAGAAGCACATAATAATATTGTAAAAGCAGAAAATATTTTATATGAATTAATGTCTACTTTAAATATGGACGCAGGAGAAATAGCTGATAACCTTATGAGACTTTATGACTTTATGATTTGGCAGCTTATTGAAGCAAATAGAGATAAAGATAAAAATAAAGTAGAATCTGTAATAGAGCTATTACTACCACTTTGTGATGCTTGGAAACAGATTGTAGAAAAAGATAATCTTTCTGTTGTAAAAACACCAGTTAATAGAGAACAAGTGAAATCAATTAACTTTGCTGGTTAAATTTTTATAGACATATTTAAAATAAAAATATATGCTTATTTGTAAGGGAAGTTATGAGTGCTTTTGATATAATATTGCAGCAATGTGAAACTCAGGCAGAAAAATTATGCTTTATGGAAATGAATGATACATATTCTGATGAAATTGATGTGTTTAATAATTATTTTACACAGCTGCAACAGATTATTGAACATGATAAATCATGCCATGCTGAAAAGAAAGTTGGCAGATTATCAGAGTTATTACAGACTTTTATAAAGCGGATTGAAGAAGAACAAACTGCTACAAAAGAGAAAATAAATAATCTTAATAAAAACAGAAGTATGGTAGGCTATGGTGCTGTAAAATATCAATTTGCTCATAGAATAAACAGGAGATTTTAATTTTTAAATATGGCGAAAGAATTATATAAAATTACTATCATTGATGAAGATAAAGAGCATACAACTCTTTATGCTACAAGCATTAGTCAAGCTGATTTTTTAGGATTTATTGAGATTTCTGGTATAGAATTTCCAAATAAATCAGATATTATTCTTACACCGGGAGAAGATAAAGCCCATACTCTTTTTAAAGATACAAAACGCATAATTATCTCAGGTAATTATATTATCCGTATAGAAGAATTAAAAGAAGATAAAAAAGCTCAAATAATCAATATTTTTGATTCGGTAAAAAATTAGTATGAATTTAGTTCAAAAATATATAATTAAAGAGATTATTCCATTTTTTTTAATTGGTAATCTTTTCTTTATGTTTTTGCTTTTAATGGAAAGAATGGTTACACTGGCAGACCTGTTCTTTTCAAAAAATGTTCCCTTTATTTTACTGTTAGAAACAATAATATATTTACTTCCTTCCATATTTTTTATGACTATACCATTAGCAGGACTTCTTGCTACATTAATAGCTTTCAGCAGATTATCAGCAGATTCTGAATTAATATCTATGAAAGCAATAGGTGCAAGTAATAAAGTATTAATTAAGCCGCTTATTTTTGTTGGTATTTTTGCTGGTATTATTAATCTTGCAATGGGAGTATATTTTGTAGAAAAAGGCTCTACTCTGGCTTATAATAATTTAAATAAAATAGTGGAAAATATATCAATTAAAGATTTAAAAGCAAATGAGATTTATGAACAGATTCCGGGTATCTTATTATTTGTAAAAAATAAAATAAATGATACATCTTTTGATGATTTGATAATGATACAAACAAAAGAAAAAATTATAATTAATGCTTCTCATGCAACAATTACTCCGACTGATAATAAAAGTATGGAAATGATTTTTAATAATGGCACATTTACAATGGAAGATAAACAAGGCAAGTTATCAACTGTTGGGTTTGAAAATATGTCTATCAACCTGCCACTTAATATAAATATAGCAAAAGCAGTAAATTCTCCAATGACTATGAGCATAGGACAATTAATTGAAAATAGTGATAATCCAAAAATGCTGTTTGAACTTCATAAAAGATTTTCCACCCCACTTTCTACTATTGTAATGATATTATTTGGGTTTTCACTTGGTGTCTTTTTATCAAGAAGTGGTAAATCATTTGGTATATTAATTTCCATAGGTCTTGCATTTTTATATAATGCTTTAATGCTTTATTTTGAAAACAGTGCAGGCACTATCCCTGTAAACCCAGCTCTTTCTGCATGGATACCTTTATTTCTTTTTATTATATTACTAATTTATTCATTGAAACGCTCTTTTAAATAAATGTAAGTAAATTATACCTTGAAAATTATTTATATATAATATAAACTCAAATTGCTTAAATTATTTTTGGAGGCAATAATGAATAAAGTTGCAGTATTATCTGGCGACGGTATCGGTCCAGAAGTTATGGCAGAAGCACTAAAAGTGTTAGATGTTATAGCAAAAAAATACAATCATACATTTGAATTTAAAGAAGGATATGTTGGCGGTATAGCCTATGATAAAACAGGCACTCCACTTCCAGAAGAAACAATAAAACTTTGTGAAAATTCTGATGCAGTGCTGTTTGGTTCTGTTGGTGGTCCTAAATGGGAAAGCTTACCACCTGAAAAACAACCAGAAAGGGGTGCATTACTTCCATTAAGAAAACATTTTAATCTATTTGCAAACCTTCGTCCTGTAAAAATATTCCCTAGCCTTTCTCATGCAAGCTCATTAAAACACGAACTTGTAAAAGATGGTATAGATATAATCTTTTTTAGAGAATTAACTGGCGGTATTTATTTTGGACAGCCAAAAAAAATCGCAGAAGATGGTAAATCTGCTGTTGATACTATGGCATATAAAGAAGAAGAAATCAAAAGAATAGCTGTAAAAGCTTTTGAAGCAGCAAGACTCCGTAATAAAAAAGTATGCAGTGTGGATAAAGCAAATGTTCTTATGACAAGTATATTATGGCGAAAAATTGTTACAGAATTACACGAAAAAGAATACTCTGATATAGAATTGAGCCATATGTTTGTTGATAATGCAGCTATGCAGCTTGTTCGCTGGCCAGCTCAATTTGATGTAATATTAACAGAAAATATGTTTGGTGATATTTTAAGTGATGAGGCAGCTATGCTTTCTGGTTCACTTGGTATGCTTCCTTCTGCTTCTATTAATGAGAGCGGATTCGGTTTATATGAACCAATAGGTGGTTCTGCTCCAGATATTGCAGGTCAAGGTATTGCAAACCCTATTGCTCAAATACTTTCTGCTGCATTAATGCTCCGTTATAGTTTTAAACTTGATAAAGAAGCAAAAGCAATAGAAAATGCTGTTGCAGATACTTTGGCAGCAAATATTCGCACTCGTGATATTGCAGGCGAATCAAAAGATGTAAAAATAGTTTCTACATCTGAAATGGGTAATGAAATTATTAACAGAATTAAATAATATGGTTAAAAATATATTCACTTTATTAAAAGAATATATAATAGAGCATAAAGTATTTCTGGCACTTTTTATAGTGCTGGGAATACTTTCTTATAATTTCTCTTATATAGATATTTTAATTACAAACATATTTTATAATGGAAATAAGTTTTATCTTGCAAATAATACTTTTGGATTAATAATATATGAAGGAGCATATTATTTAACAGTTGCTGTAATAGTAATACTTTTTATCATGCTTTTTTTAAATATATTTAAACATATTAATCCATTTGGACTGCCAAGAAAAGCAATAATATTTTTTATAGTAGTTACAATTATGGCACCGGGTATTGTTGTAAATACTATCTTAAAAGATAATGTTGGCAGACCTCGTCCTGCACATATTATTGAATATGGGGGAAATGCAGTTTTTCAGCCACCATTTGTTATTTCTAACCAGTGTGATAAAAACTGTTCTTTTGTTTCTGGTCATGCTTCTTTTGCTTTTACTTTCATGGCAATAGGACTGCTGTTTAGAAACAGATTAAGACATATTATATGTATATCTGGCTTTATTTTTGGTGCCGTAGTTGGTTTTGTAAGGATTTTCAGATCGGAAGAGCACACGTCTGAACTCCAGTCACACACAGAAATCTCGT
>CAMEZN010000173.1 GCA_945947845.1 uncultured Mucispirillum sp.
AAGAAAAACCTGGTGCAGTTATATTAATAGATTATCCGGGGTTTAATCTTAGGTTTGCAAAAAAATTAAAAAAATATAATATCCCTGTAATATATTTTGTTGCACCTCAATTTTGGATATGGCATTACAGCAGAATATTTACATTAAAAGAATACTGTGATTTAACTATATCTATCTTTCCTTTTGAAATGGAGTATTTTAAAAAAGAAAATGTAAATGCTGTTTATGTAGGAAACCCAGTAATAGATAATTTTAAATTTAACTTTTCAGATAAAAAAGAGTTTTTGAAAAAAAACGGTTTTTCTGGTGAAAGAAAGATAATAGGTATACTTCCCGGAAGCAGAAAGAGAGAAATAACTTCACTTATGCCAGCATTTATAGATGCTGCATTAGAATATAACGATATAGATTTTGTAATCAGCAAAGCCGATAATATAAGTGATGAATTAATAAATAAGTATGTTCCAGAAAAGGCAAATATTAAAATACTGCCAAAAGCTCAGTATGATATAATGAAATACAGCGATTTTATATGGGCATGCTCTGGCACTGTAACTCTTGAAACTGCCATAATGAAAAAACCAATGATTATTGCATACAGTGCATCAAAAATAAATGTATTTTTAGCAAAAAAACTTTCAAGCCTTAGAACGATTGGACTTCCAAATATTATAGCAGGTTATGAACTCTTACCAGAAGTGCACTGTGTAGGTGAAGGCAGTGCTAAAAAAGAAATGATTATAGCAGCATATAATAAAGCATTGGAAAATATAGATAATATAAATAAAGAACTTGCAAAAATATCATCTCTTTTTGAAGGAAAAACTCCATCAAAAACAGCAGCAGAAAAAATTGCAGAGCTTTTAAGGAAAAAATAATATATTAATTTTTACAGCTTTTAAAATATAAATAGTTATCCTTCTATATTTTTCCAGTTATTTTATATTTTATATATATTCTATTTGTAAGATATCGCATAGCATGTGTCTTATAAGAGTTTTGAGCATTTATTTCTATAAAAGTTTCCATTTCACTTTGGTTTAAAAGAGTAACAGGCAGGTATACTTCATAGTTACCATTCAGCAGGCTTTGTTCTTTTATTAGCATATTAAAAGTGATACTGCATATATCCAAAGGGCTGCATTTAGTTTCAGGGTTATGTAAATTAAAATAAACTTCATTTATTTTGTTTTCATCACTTTCAGGTATTAATAAATATACATCTTCATTTCGTGCATTTTTGAAATTAATAGTAATATTATCTATGATTTTACCTTTTTCAGTGATTCCTGTATCATAATTTCCAGCAATGGTATATATTGTTACTGGCTCATTATATACAAAGTCATACTTTGTATCATTATCTTCTATAATGCTGTTCTGGCTTTTTTCTTCTGCACAGCCAGTTATTATAAATGTTATTATAATCAGTATATTAATAACTTTTAGGTGCATAAGGGTTTCTGTATCTGCCTTTATTTTTGCTGTCAAAGAAAAAGAGCACTTTACCATAATTTATTGCCTGAGCAGGACAAATATGCATGCAAGCAAAACAAAGAGTACATTTTTTCTGTTTCCATACAGGTTTGTTATCTTTAATTTCTATAACTTTTAATGGACATATGCTTTCGCATTTTTTACAAGCAGTGCATAACTCTGACACTCTAAATTTAGATGTATTTCTGTAATATGAATAAAAAGGATAGAAAAGGGTAGTCGCAAGAAATGGCAGAGAACCTTTATGGTCATCAAAATCACCTTTATCTAGGTTTTGTATATGTTTTATAATATTTTCAAGTTCCACATTTGATTTTAAAATAACTTCTTCTCGTTTATCTTTTGATGGTATTTTAAAAATTGGAACAAAAATATCTATTTGTTTCACAGAAAAAACACTTGATAAATTAATTCCTGCTTTTTTTAATAATTTTTCAATCATTTTTGCAGTATTTCCAGCACCGCCGCCGCAGGTATAAACAGCAAATACATAAGTATTACTGCTTAATTTCAAATTAATATTTTTAATAAATTCAGTAACTAAATAAGGCACTCCCCAAAAATGCACAGGGAAAACAAAACCACAGTATTTCTCTTGTCTTGCATCAAAATCAAGCCTGCTGGATTTTAAAGATGAAGCCATAGATATTAGCTGAGTATCTAGTTTCTCACTGATTGTATTTGCCGCATAATAACTATTGCCAGAACCTGAAAAATAAAAAATCATATATTATTCCATTAACTTTTCATATTTATAAATTGTAAAGGCAGTGGTAAATCAAGACCTTTTAATATTTGTATAACTGCTTGCAGGTCATCTATTTTTTTACCTTGTATTCTTACTTTATCGTCCATAATAGATGCCTGCACTTTTAACTTGCTTTCTTTTACAGCTGTCGTAATTTTTTTTGCAGTATCTTTATCTATTCCTTCTTTAACTTTTACTTCTCGTCTAAGCATAGAGCCGCCAGCTTTTTCTACTTCGCCAAATTCAAGACATCTGGAATCAACACTTCTTTTTGTTACAACTGAAATAAGCATTTCTCTAAGCATATTCATTTTCATATCATCAGTAGTAACTATTTTAATTATCTTATCTTTTTTATTTAAATCAACTTCTGTATTAGAGCCTTTAAAATCAAACCTTGTGTTTAACTCTTTTTTTAAATTATTAACTGCATTATCAAGTTCCTGCATATTTACTTCACTTACAGTATCAAACGAAGCCATTTATTTTTTTCCTCCATATTTTTAAAAAGTATAATCTATAACACCGCTTCCAATAATAATATCACCATTGTATATTGCAGCAGTCTGCCCGGCAGCAGGTGCAAACTGAAAGTTGTCAAAAAGGAGCTTTGCTTTATTTTCAGGCTGTCTTTCTAAAAGACATGGTTCATCTTTCATTCTATACCTAAGCTTTGCTGTATATTTTGCCATATATGGTATTTCTGGAAAAAACTGACAGTCTTTTAATGCAACCCCTTTGAAAAATACTTCTTTTTTTACACCAAGGTATACATCACCAGTTTTACTGTCAATAGATTTAACATATAATGGCTCTTTATAGCTTATATCAAGCCCTCGTCTCTGCCCTGGAGTATAGTTATATATTCCTTTATTTTCACCTATTATTTTACCGTTTAATATAAAATTACCTTTTCTGGCATTTTTTATATATGGTTTTAGAAATTCTCTATAATCTTTATCTTCTAAGAAACAGGCTTCCTGAGAATCTTTTTTTTCAGCAACAGGCAGTTTATATGTTGCTGCAATTTCTCTGATTTGTGGTTTTTCCATTTCTCCTAGTGGAAATTTAAGCAGATTAATATGGAAAGGCTCTACCATAGATAGATAATAAGACTGGTCCTTTTCTGCATAATCTGCTTTTTGTATATAATACTGCTCTCCAATAAGTTTTGTTTTTGCATAATGGCCTGTTAAAATATATTTGCAGTTATGTTTCTGCATTTGGTCAAATAGATATTTTGTTTTTGCTACTTTATTGCATTTTGAGCATGGGTTTGGAGTTCTTCCCATTTTATATTCTCTTATAAAGTAGCCTATAACATCTGGCACAAATGATTCTGTGTAATCTGCTAAATGCCATTCTATATTTAAAAAATCAGCTATTTTTTTTGCATCATGCCAAAATTCATTTGTATTATCAAACATTTGCATTGTTATGCCGATAGGGGTAAGACCTGCTTCTTTCGCCATTAATGCAGTAACGGAGCTATCTACTCCGCCAGACATTGCAACTATAACTCTACTGCCTTTTTCTATACCTAATTTATTTAAATCTATCATCATAACCTTTTATTTTAATTTATATATCTTATTTATATGATTATATATTATTTTTTTATTATAATCAATTATAAATTATTCAGAATAGACTGTATATGCTTATAAATTATATTTATAGTGCTTGTAATATTTAGTTTATGATAGTAGAATACTTAAAATATTATTCAGGGGCATTGCATTGCAGGAAAGGCATTTTTATTCTACAAATGAGATTATAGAGAAAATAGATATTGAGCCGGTAGAGTTTATTAAATCATTTTATCCTCTTACACTTCTAAGGCGTATATATTTGACATTCACTTTTTTTTCCAGTAAAAGCCTTATTAATCATGCGGCTTCCGGTGCCTTTTATTTTCTGCTTTCTATTGTGCCCCTTGCTTTATTTTTTGTATTTGTGCTTGATTCGTGGCTTTCTGGTTATGGTAAAGTATCAGATTATTTCTTTCAGCTTCTGTCAGAAATTAATCCAGAAATCAATAAACAGTTTTTTGAAAATTTAGGACTTTTAAAAGGCGGCAGTTCTATTTATGGTATTGTAGGTATCTTAGGGCTTTTGTGGAGTGCAAGGCTTGTGTTCACAAGTATAAAAAATGGATTTGATGTAATATTTCCAAGCAGCCGTCAAAGAGGATTAATACAAAGTAACTTGATTTCACTTATATTTCTTCCAATTATATTTATTGCTACTACTGTCTTTTTCTTAGCAGGAGCTGTTATAAAACAGTTAAATAAATTAATATCCTTATTTAATTTAAATGACATAGTAGATTTATCTTTTTTAAATAGTCTTACAGGTTTTTATCCAGTTATCCTTGCTGTTTTCATAGCATTTATGCTTTATAGATTTATTCCGAATGTAAAAATAAAGGGCACTTATGCCTTAACTGGTGCTGTTTTATTTGTTACAGCCATGATATTAACTCAAAAAATATTAGGTTTATTTATATCTTGGACTAAATATCACATCTTATATGGAGTAATTAGTGCATTAATTATTGCTTTGTTTTGGACATATATACT
>CAMEZN010000174.1 GCA_945947845.1 uncultured Mucispirillum sp.
ACTTACAAGTGATGCTGTCTGTTTATTTAAAAATAAAAGGGTAACAATGATTAATGGGGAAGATATAGAAGATATAGCAGATTATGTATATAATCACCCAATAGCTTGTTATACACCTGAAATGCTTGGGATATTATCAAAAGACCAGCAGGATAGAAGAAATTTTATAGATAGATTTATTTTTTATTATGATAAAGAACATATTTATGATATAAAACATTATAACAGGCTTTTATCACAAAAACAGGCAGAGTTTGAAAAAGAAAAATCTGATTTAATATATTTAGATGTGTTAAATGAAAAAATAATATCCCTTTCAGAAAAAATATACAGCAAACGGATTAAAATAATTGATGAGGTTAATAAAAATCTAAAAGAGTTGTATAATAATTTAGATTTTAATATGGAAAATGTTTTTATAAATTATTCCAGCAATATATCAGATAAATCTTTACTCAATAAAGAAAAATTTATGAAAAAGTCATTATATGGCATTCATCGTGATAAAATAGAAATGTGTCTTAATGAAAAAATTATAGAAAAATTTTCGTCAACTGGGCAGAAAAAAACATTTATACTGCTTTCATTATACAGTTTTATAAAAGTTATTGAAGAAAGTAGAAAAATAAGTATAATAACTCTTTTAGATGATTTTGAAGCAGCACTTGATAAAAAACGGGCAGAATATATAAAAAATATTTTTTCAAGTAAAAGACAAGTTTTATATACTGGTGTTGAAAATAACAGGCTTAATTTTGAAAATATTATTACTATAAAATAAATATATAAGGGAAGGTTATGTCAGAGAATTACAGTGAAAGCAGTATTAAAGTATTAGAGGGTTTACAGGCAGTAAGACAGCGTCCGGGAATGTATATTGGTTCAACAGGGGTTAGAGGGCTTCATCATTTAGTATATGAAGTTATAGATAACTCTATTGATGAAGCAATGGCAGGATACTGTAAAAATATTTCTGTTATACTGCATGTTGATGGCAGTGTTACAGTGGAAGATGATGGCCGTGGTATTCCAGTAGGTATTCACCCAACTGCAAAGGTTTCTACATTACAGGTAGTATTAACTGTTCTTCATGCAGGTGGTAAGTTTGATACTAATTCTTATAAAACATCAGGTGGTCTCCATGGTGTTGGTGTATCAGTTGTTAATGCTTTATCTGAAACATTAACAGCAGTTGTTCAAAGGGACGGTGGTATATTTACTCAATCTTTTGAAAGAGGTAAGCCAACAGGTGAAGTTCAAAGAATAGGGGACAGCTCAAAAACTGGAACAAAAATTACATTTAAGCCAGATGGTCAGATATTTGAAACATTAGAATTAAGTTATGAAACACTTGCTAAAAGGTTTAGAGAGCTTGCATATCTTAACAGCGGCATAAAAATAAAACTTATAGATGAAAGGTTTGATGTAAGCGAAGAATTCCATGCAGAAGGTGGTATTCCAAGCTATGTTAAATATATTAATAAAACTAAAAATCTTATATTTGATGAGCCTATATATGTTAAAGGTGAATCTAATAATATTATAGTAGAGCTTGCTATTGTATATAATGATTCTTATAATGAAAGCATATATTCTTATGTGAATAATATTCACACAGAGGAAGGCGGCACACATGAAGCAGGTTTTAAAGCTGCTTTGACTAAGGCTTTTAACTCTTATGTTACTAAAAATAATCTTGTTAAAGAAAATAATTTATCAGGGGAAGATATTCGTGAAGGAATGTCTGCTGTATTATCCATAAAAATGACAGACCCTGTATTTGAAGGGCAGACAAAAACAAAACTTGGTTCAAATAATGCAAAAACAGCAGTTGAATCAATAGTAAGCCCTGCATTACAGGATTATATGGAAGAAAATGGTGTAATAGTCAAAAAAATTCTTGAAAAAGCTTTACAGGCATATATGGCAAGGGAGGCAGCAAGAAAAGCAAAAGAGTTGACTAGAAGAAAATCTGCACTTGAAAGGGATTCGCTTCCGGGTAAACTTGCAGACTGCCATGAAAAAGACCCAGCAAAAGCAGAAGTATTTATAGTTGAGGGGGATTCTGCGGGTGGTTCAGCAAAGCAGGGCAGAAATTCAGATTTTCAGGCTATACTTCCACTTCGTGGTAAAATATTAAATGTTGAGAAAGCAAGGCTTGATAAAATGCTTTCTTCTCAGGAAATTAGAAATATGATTACTGCTTTTGGTGCTGGTATTGGTAAAGATGCTTTTAATCCAGAGAAACTTCGTTATCATAAAATTATTATAATGACAGATGCAGATGTAGATGGTGCTCATATTGCAACACTTTTACTTACTTTTTTCTTCCGTCATATGAGAGAGTTAATAGAAAGAGGTTATGTATATCTTGCTAATCCGCCTTTATATAAAGTTACAAGAGGTAAATCAAGCAGGTTTGTTAAAAATGATGATGAACTTGAAAATTTTCTGCTGGATTCTGCTTTATCTGATTTTACTATGGATAATTTAAAATCAGAAAGGTCTAAGCCGTTATTTATACAGCTTTTAAAATATCAAAAGCATTTAGATAAATTAATTAAGAAAGGCTACAATGAAGAAATGGTAGAAACTTTTGCCACATATAAAGAAATGGATACAAAGCTTTTTGAATCAAAACAGCAGGTTGAAAGTTTAAAATCATATCTTGAAAGTATTAATGCTTTTGAAGATTATAAAAATGTAGAGATAGTTTTTAATGAAGAATTTTCTAAATATTGTATCTCTTTTGAGAAAAAACATGAGAAGATATTTATAGATACACATCTTGTATTAAGCAGTGATTTTAAAGAACTTCGCAGGATAGGCTCATATATTTCAGAAATTGGTTCAGCTCCTTATAAAATCACATTAAAAGATGACTCTACTATGGAGTTTGAAAAACTTTCATCTTTAATAAATTTTGTTGATACAAGGGGAAGAAAAGGTTTAGATATTTCAAGATTTAAAGGTCTTGGTGAAATGAACCCAGAACAGCTTTGGGAAACTACTATGGACCCAGAAAGAAGAAGTTTATATAAAATAAATATTGAAGATGCAGAAGCAGCTGATGAACTTTTTTCTCTATTAATGGGTGATACAGTAGGTCCTAGAAGAGAATTTATAGAAATGAATGCGTTAAATGTTCGTAACCTTGATATATAGGAATGGTGTAAATAGATGAGTGAAATGTTAGATAAAAATATCCAAGATGTTAGCATAGAAGATACTCTTAAAAATAGTTATTTAGACTATGCAATGAGTGTTATAGCTGGTAGGGCACTTCCAGATGTAAGAGACGGTTTAAAACCAGTTCACAGACGAGTTCTTTTTACAATGAACGAAATGGGTGTTCAGTATAATAAGCCTAATAAAAAATCTGCTCGTATTGTAGGGGATACAATGGGTAAACTTCACCCACATGGTGATATTGCAATTTATGATGCACTTGTTCGTCTTGCTCAGGATTTCTCAATGAGATATCCACTTGTTATAGGTCAAGGTAACTTTGGTTCAATAGATGGTGATAGTGCTGCTGCATCTCGTTATACTGAGGCTAGAATGGCTCGTATTAGTGATGAGCTTATGGCTGATATTGACTGCAATACAGTAGATTTTATGCCAAACTATGACGGCTCTATGACAGAACCAACTGTTTTCCCAACTAAAATACCTAATCTTTTAATAAATGGTATATCAGGTATTGCTGTTGGTATGGCAACAAATATACCACCCCATAACTTAACAGAAGTTATGGACGGACTTCTTTATATGATTGATGAAGAAAATTATACAGAAGAAGGTTTATTTAATATTATTAAAGGTCCAGATTTTCCTACAAGCGGTATTATTATGGGAAAAGGTGATATAATAAATGCTTATAAAACTGGCAGGGCAAGCATAAGAATAAGAGCAAGGGCTGAAATAGTAGAAGTAAAAGGTGGAAAAGAACAGATAGTTATAACAGAGATACCTTATCAGGTTAATAAATCTGTGCTTGTTGAAAAAATAGCTGAGCTTGTGAATGAGAAAAAAATACCTGGTATCACTGATATTAGAGATGTATCAAGTATGAAAGGTATAAAAATATTAATAGATGTTAAAAAAGGCGAATCAGCAGAAGTTATCTTAAACAGGCTTTACAAATTTACAGCATTAGAATCATCTTTTGGTTTTAATATGGTTGCTCTTGTTGGCGGCAGACCACAGCTTTTAACACTTGAAAATATTTTAACTGAATTTTTAAACCACAGAATAGAAGTTGTTACTAGAAGAACACGCTATAAGCTTATGAAAGCAGAAGAAAGAATGCATATAGTTGAAGGTTTAAGAATAGCTGTTCAAAATATTGATGAAGTAGTTAAAATTATTAAAGAATCAAAAGATACTCCAACAGCTAAAAAAGCATTAATGGATAGATTTGATTTATCAGAATTACAGTCTCAGGCAATACTTGATATGAGACTTGCTAAAATTACAGGACTTGAAATTGATAAATTAAATGAAGAATATGAGCAGTTGAAAAAAGATATAGAATATTATAACTCTATACTTAATTCTAAATCAAAACTTATGAGTGTTATTAGGGAAGAAATAGTTGATATTAAAACAAGATATGGCGATGAAAGAAAAACAGAAATTGCTGATAGTATTGATGATATTGATTATGAAGATTTAATACCTAATGATGAGATGGTTGTTACAATTACTCATAATGGATATATAAAAAGAACACTTCTTAATAACTTTACAGCACAGAAAAGGGGCGGTAAAGGTAAAATAGGAGCTGCAAATAAAAGTGAAGATTTTG
>CAMEZN010000175.1 GCA_945947845.1 uncultured Mucispirillum sp.
TACTATATTCCTGATATTATTTTAAAAGCAATAATTAATAATATTGACTATGTAGTATCTTCTAGGAAAGATGTTAAAAATTTTATAAAGGATATATATATAGATGGCACAAGATACTGGGGAGTATTTATCAGTATTTATGACATAGATAATAATGAACTTGGTTATGTGGCAGAAATTATGCCTAATAACTATATATATCAGTTAAAAAATGTTGCATTTTTCTTATGGCTTTTAATCACTGTTGCACTATGGCTTTTTGCATTTATAGTAATAGTTATGGAAAGAAATAAACATTCTATTATGCAGCTTAATAGAGTGTTAGAAGGTTATAAATTAGCAGTAGATAATTCTTCTCAAATAATAGAATTCAGCAGTGATTTAGTGATTACTAATGTTAACCAGAAATTTTTAGATTTAATGGGTGGTCAGATTGATGAATATATTGGTGAATCTCTTGCCCATTTTGCAAAAAGATGCAGTGAGCCTAAAAAATATATTAATTCTTTTGACAGTGAAAGCACTAATACAGTTTTTAATGGAATATATGAGTTTACAACAAAGCACAGTAAAAAAGCTGTTTTATCAATATCCAGCACTCCTATCATGAATAGTCAAGGTGATGTAATCAATATTTTATGTGTTATGAGTGATTTAACTCCTGAATATTCAGCAATTAATGAATTAAAAGCAGCAGAAGATAGAAGTGAAGAATTTATTACAATTTTAACTGATTATATAAATGCTACTGGTAATACATTAGTTGTTTATAAAAAAGATTTTACACTGGAATATTCTAATTCAAGCCATGCTTCTGACCCTTATGATAATATAGTGAACTGTTATAAGCATTATGTGGGCAGGTGCACAAGGGCATGTAAAGAATGTTATGTCAAACAGGTTTTTGAAGAAAAAATTAAAATTTCATATGAAGTTATAGAAGAAGAAAATAATATATATGAAATGATAAGTTTTTTTCCTATTCTTGATAAGCGGGGTAATGTCCGCCTTGTTGTTTGCGAACATAGAAATATTTTTGATAAGGTGGAATCACAAAAAACACTGCTTGAATCAAATGAGAAAGAGCGGGCAATGGTTGCACAGTTGCAGGAAATGGTGCAGGCTAGGGATATTGCAAAAGCAGAAGCAGAACATGCAAGTAAAGCAAAAAGCTCATTTTTAGCAAATATGAGCCATGAGATTAGAACTCCAATTAATGGTATTTTAGGATTTTTAGCACTTTTAAAAGATTGTAAAATGGACGAGACAGCAAAAGAATATCTTAAAATAATAAGTGCCAGTTCAGAAAGTCTTTTAGGTGTTATTAATGATATATTAGATTTCTCTAAAATTGAAAGTGGTAAAATGGAGCTTGAAAAAGTGCCGTTTAGTATTGTAACTGATATTGAAGCAATTGCAGATATGTATATGGCAAGAGCAGAAGAGAAAAAAATAGAGCTTACAAGCTATACAGACCCACTTATTCCACGGAAAGTATTAGGTGATTCACTAAAAATTAAACAGATTATGACAAATCTTTTATCAAATGCAGTAAAATTTACTCCGGAAGATGGCACAATATCACTTGATGTGCGGTGTATATATAAAGAAAATGGGATAGCAAGAGTAAAATTTTCAGTTACAGATACAGGTATTGGGATAAATAATGCTACCAAGGAAAAAATATTTTCTCCTTTTGCACAAGGTGATACATCTATTACAAGAAGGTTTGGTGGCACAGGGCTTGGATTATCTATTTCTCACAGTATGCTTGAAATGATGAATTCTAAGTTAGAGCTTGAAACAGAAGAAAATAAAGGTTCTTCATTTTCATTTGAACTTTCATTAAAAATAATAGATGAAACAGATTATATTGAGAAGTTTGATAATAATTTAAAAATGATGATTTTTGAAAGCAACGGTGAATGTGGCAGAGTTATGGAAGAATATATGTCTGCTTTAAATATAAAAATTACAGATTGTAAAGGTGATTACAGCAAAATTACAGAAGATACTGATTATGTTTTGCTTGATTGTGGCAAAGATATAGAAAAATTTAAAGAAGAATTCAGTAAAATGCCTTATAAGAATAAAGTTAAATATATTGTTGGCTCATATAGTATATATAAAAATGAGATTAGTAAAATAGAAGGAATAAGCCATATTTTTCTTAAACCAATGACATTGACAAGAATTCATAATATGTTTGCAAGGTTTATGGAAAAAAATTATAAAGAAGATGTAAAAATAGCCGATACAGATAAGAAAGTAGCGCTGAAAGGCGATATTTTGGTGGTGGAAGATAACCCTGTAAACCAGAAACTTATAGTTATCTTTCTGCAAAAATCAGGCTTTAATGTTACTGTTGCAGGTAATGGTAAGGAAGCTGTGGATATTGTATCAAGTGGCAAGGTATTTGATATTATATTTATGGATATACACATGCCTATTATGGACGGAGTTACAGCCACAAAAGAAATAAGGGCAATGGGTATAAATACACCAATTATTGCATTAACTGCAAATGTAATTAAAGAAGATATGGATAATTTTATTGCAAGCGGCATGAACAGCCATATTGCAAAACCAATCAACTTTGATAAATTACAGGAGGTTCTGCTCCAGTATGTAAAAGCCTGACAAAACAGGAGGCTTTTAATGAAAGTTGATATGGAAACACTTGCAAAATCTACTGGAATAGCAAACACAGAACTTTTAAAAGGTTTTGTGCAGGAATTTTTTACTATCTGTTCTAAGGATTTAGAACGTATCCCGCAAAGTATTGAAAAAGGTGATAATGAAGCAGTTATCCGCCATTCTCACAATATATATGGGGCTGCATACAGGCTTAGGCTTGAAGATATTAAGCAGGCTGCTGCATCTCTTGTTCGTGCTGCAAATAATATGGAAACAGAAAAATATGATAAACTTTATGATGAACTGGCAGAAGTTTTTACTGCTGGACAAATAGATTATAAGGAAACAGCATAGTTTAGTATGAAGATAAGGGAAGAATTTACATGTCCTTTGGAACTTGTGCAGGATATGATAAAGGGCAAATGGAAACCTATTATTATATGGCTTTTAAGAAAGGGGAGTTATTCACTTGCAGCCCTTGAAAAAGAGATAGACGGCATAAATCAAAAAATGCTTTTAGAGCAGTTAAAGGAGTTGCAGGAATATGGCTTTGTTGATAAGAAAACATACAGTGGTTATCCGTTAAAAGTAGAGTATTTCTTGACGGAAAATCATGGCAGAAGGCTTTTACAGGCATTAGAAGTTATGCAGAAAATAGGTATAGAGTATATGATAGAGCATGGCAGAAAATGTGTGCTTGTGGAAAAGGGCATAATCGGTGAAGATTATGAAATAGTAGTGAAAAATGATTAAAGTAACAGCAAAGCATATTGTTAAAGAAAACTGTAATGAAGAATTATTACTTATTTTAAAGGAGCTTGTGGAAAAAAGCAGTCTTGAAAAGGGCTGTATAAGTTATAAGCTTTATAAAGATATGGATAGTGATAATATTTATACAATTATAGAAGAATGGCAGGATATAGAAAGCCTGAATCATCATGTTAATACAGTTCATTTTAAAGTATTAACAGAAAAAGTAAGAGCATATATAAAAGAGTGCTGTATAAATAAATATGAAGAAATAATGTAGCTGCTAAAATAAAATAATACCTACTAAAAAGTGGGTAATGGACAATTATTTTTTCTTCCTGTATAAAAAAATATAAATTACATGGAGGAATTAAATGAAAAAATTAACAATTTTATTTGCAGCAGTTATGGCTTTTATGTTTTCTTTAACTACTGTTGGT
Organism: uncultured Mucispirillum sp.; assembly: GCA_945947845.1. Lineage (GTDB taxonomy): Bacteria > Chrysiogenota > Deferribacteres > Deferribacterales > Mucispirillaceae > Mucispirillum. Next base: position 3,828 of record CAMEZN010000175.1, read on the forward strand.
TACAGTGCAGAAATGACTGTTGTAAGCTCTGCGATTAACAAAAAAGGTGTGCTTGCTGATAAATACGGCTATAACGATAAAACACAGCTGGACAGCAAAGGTATGCCAATCACTTCATTTCCATTTGAAATAAAAAATGCTCCAAAAGGAACTAAATCTTTTGCTGTATTTTTAGAAGATAAAGATGCTTTTCCAGTAAGTAAAGGCTTTTCTTGGATACACTGGGTTGCTGCAAATATTACTGATACAAAAGTATTAGAAAATGCAAGTAAAAATAAACCTAACTTTGTTCAAGGTATGAATAGCTGGTGGAGCAGTCTTGGCGGTTCAAGAGATGCAAAAGAAGTTAGCTGTTATGGCGGTCCAGCACCTTATGACGGCAAAGAGCATATATATGAAATGCATGTTTATGCTCTTGATACAAAACTTAATTTAAAAAACGGCTTTTTAATGAATGAAATGTTTCGCCAAATGGAAGGTCATGTATTAGGTAAATATACATTAAAATTTAAATATCAGCTTAAAAAGTAATTATTAATAATACATATGAAAAAAGCCCTGAAATTAAATATTTCAGGGCTTTTTTATTACATATTTTACAAAAATTTTACAAAAGTATAACCTATTTTAATTTTATTTTACATATACTTCATACATTAAAAATATACTCATATAACAATATTTTAATATGAGTATAATAGAAAAGAAAAGGTAGTGTATGAAAGAAACAACAAATTTTTCCTTTTACAAAGACAAGCTTGTTTTAGCTGCTTCATTAATTTCAGCCTTAACTATCTTAATTATAATCATTGGAATTATTATCAGTTTATTTATTGAATCATTTGATGCAATAAAGGCATTTGGATTTTTCAATTTTATTTTTTCAACCACATGGGATTATAATGAAGAAATCTTTGGAGCAGGCAGAGCATTATTAGGTTCAATATTAACGGCATTTATAGCCATAATCATTGCAGCACC
>CAMEZN010000176.1 GCA_945947845.1 uncultured Mucispirillum sp.
AACTTCTGGTTCCAAATATTTACCAATTCGTTTAACTGTAGCTGCTACTATTGCTTCATGAAGAGCATCTGCTAATATTTCTCTTGATATACCTTTTTCTCTGCCTAAATCTTCCACAGTTTTGATAATTTCTTTACTGCTGCTCATTATTCCTCCTAAAATTCATATTCAATGCGGGCTTTTGCAATATCTGAAATAACAATATCAAATTCTGCACTTTCTTCTTTTGTGTAGATATGGACAATGCCATTTTCACAAGATATTACTTTACCTTTATATCGTTTACGTCCATCTTCGGCTTTTGTTTTTGTTTCAAAATATACTGTTTTATTAATACAATTTATAAAATCCTTTTCTGTATTGAGTTTCCTGTCTGGTCCCGGACTTGATACTTCAAAATTATATGATGAGCATTTTATTTCATTTTCATGACTATCAAGCCATTTAGAAAGCTCTCTGCTAATATCTGCACAAGTATTTAAGGAAGTATCATCACCATCAATAGTTACCCGCAAGATATGTGATTTTTTTTCAGGTTTTAGTGTAATATCTAACACTTTACAGTTATATTTAAATGCAGTTTTTTCTGCATATTCAATAAATTCTTTTGGTATATTTAACCGCAAATTAATACTCCTTAAACAAAAAAATAGGCGGGAAAAACCCGCCTAACTACATCTTATAATATGAACAAATATTATAAGAATAATTACAACAAGAAATATCTCTTAAATCAAGATATTACTAGCATCATAAATAACTTAATATCTATGAGCGGAAAATAAGGATAAACCTTATTCAGTTATTTCTTAAATAACTTTTGCATTTTTTATCATATTTTTTGTGTAATAGCAAGTATTTTTTATTGTTTTTTACTTTTTCTTGATTATTTTAAAAACTAGATAACCAAATATAGTTATTTTAAATAAAAGATTTTTATATAATCATTTTATATTGTTGCAATAAAATTTATTATGTATATAATAAATAAGAAAATTATTTTACTGGTGCTAGGAATGGAAGATATTGATATTTTAATTAAAAACTATTTTGAAAAAGCTGTGCAGGATATGCAGGATTTAATAAAAATAAATTCTCAGTATGATAGAAATACTGTTGATGAAACATGCCCTTTCGGAGCAGGTGCTGCTGAATGTTTAAATAAATTTATCAGTATTGCAGAAAGTGATGGGTTTACTGTTAGAAATATTGAAAATTATGCAGGATATGCTGAATTAGGTGAAGGTGAATTAATTGGAATATTATCACATTTAGATGTAGTGCCAGCAGGCAATGAAAATTTGTGGAAATACCCGCCATTTGCAGCAGAAATACATGATAATAAATTATATGGCAGAGGAGCAATAGATGATAAAGGACCATTGATTGCTGTGTATACTGCTTTAAAAATTTTAAAAGATTCAGGTATAAAGTTTAATAAAAGATTTAGAATAATTGCCGGCTGTGATGAAGAAACATCAATGCGGTGCTTGAAAAAATATAATGAAACAGAAGAAATACCTTCTTTTTCATTTTCTCCAGATGCTAATTTCCCAGCTGTATATGCTGAAAAAGGTCAAATGCAGATAACAATGAATAGAGATTTTCCACTGCAAGGGTTTGAACCAGTGAAACTTCTAGGACTTACATGCGGAGAAAGAGTGAATGTTGTGCCTGATACTGCATATGCTTATTTTGCAGGCGATACAGCAAAAATCAAAAGACAGCTTGAAGAAATAGCTGGTGATGATTTAGAAATTGATTATTATCAACAGGATTATTTACAAGTAAAAGCAACAGGTAAATCTGCACATGCCATGAACCCTGAAAAAGGAATAAATGCAATGTATAAACTGCTTCGTTATCTTGCACACCCTTCTCTTGATTATGGTTCATGGGAACTTATGCTTTGGATAAGACAGGTTGCTTTTCTTCTAACAGATGATTGCGACGGAAGAAATTTTAATATAAACTGCTCTGATGATATTTCTGGAAACTTAACAATTAATCTTGGTATTGTCAGGTATAAAACAGAAGATTTAACATTAAAGTTTGATATTCGTTATCCAGTAACAATCAAAAGCTCAAAAATGGAAAATAAAATACATAATCTTGCTGAAAAAATGATGATGCTTACTCAAATTAGTAAACATATTCCACCATTATTTGTTGATAAAAATAATCCATATTTGAAAGAATTATTAAAAGCATATCAAGAAGTAACAAGTGATTATAGTGAACCTATTGCAATAGGTGGCAGAACATACTGCACTATGATGCCAAACTCACTTTCATTTGGTGCTAACTTTAAAGATGATGAAGAACTTGCACATCAAAATAATGAATATATTGATTTAGATAAATTTAAAAAATTGATTAAAATATACATAAAAGCTTTAATAAATTTAAATAATATGTAAAAAAAGATAATACTGACATATAATAATATATACAATATTTCATTTATTATTATATAAAAAGCTAAAATAAAATTATATTTAAAAGTAATAAGCAGATTTAAAGAAATAAAAAAGTATTATATATAAAATAAGAATATTAGGCGAAAATATATATATTTTCGCCTTAATTTTTTAATGTTTTGTTCGTTCTTCTGATTTTGCAAGCATCCAGTATGTTACACCTAAAACAAGTATACCACCAAGCATAAGTATCATTGTTTTTGTATTGCTGGCATCATGTTTTAATGTCATAATTAATACTTCACGGATAAATGCTATTAATACAACACCAACAAAAATACTGATTTTAAACTTATCCCCTTTCAGCATTTGTATTTCTGAGTTAATAAGCTCTATTAATACCCATAAAACAAGCAGTGAGCCTAATGCTGTAACAAAAAGCTTATCAGGAGCAACATCTTTTAAATCCCATAAACTCCATATAAAAAATCCAACTCCTGCAATAGTCATTATCATTAAAAAAACAAGCAGCATAGAATGAGTAACAAGTGATGCTTTTTCTGCCCATACAAGTATTTTATTTTTCATTTTTGAAGTATGACTTGTAGACTTATCTCTTGGAACATAAGTATTCATTGTTACATAAATTGCCGCATTTATAACTTTTGTATAGGCATTTAATATACCTTTATAATCCCATTCACATTCAGATATTTCCAAAAGCTTATTTTGAAACCAAAGGCGAATAAAACTAAAAAGCTCAGCTATTCGTTCACCAGAAAAAGCACCTTTTGGTATCTGCTGTAAATTAAACTCACTTACAAATTCACTAAATGCACCATTTAATCTGCCAGAAATGACTGCATTATACCAGCTTGAAAGTTTTTCTGTGTTTAACTTATCTATTATGATGCCATATTCTGACATAAAGAAAGAATCTTTTTGAAGATATGTTAAAACATCATTAATAAAGGCAGTTTCATATTGCTTCATTTGTTCATTTATAGAAGTAATATATTCCATATCTGTTTCTGCAAAATCAAACCTTCCCAAAATCTCAGTATAATATACCATTATAATTTTACTCCATAAAAACCTTTTTATTTTATTAAGTTTTATATACAAATCTTATATTATATAGTCAACCAAACAGTATAATTATCACTACACTGCATAAAAAATATCAGCCCGCAAATGCGGGCTGAATTAACATTATTAGTTTATATCTTACAATATTTAATTGCTTTGGGGTGGTAAGTAAGTTCATCTAAAAAAGAAAGATGTGGCAGTGTTTCAGCCATTTTTTCTTTTGATGTAGGAAAAAATAAGCCTTTTGATACAGTAATAATTTTACCGTCCATATCAGTTATCTTACCTTTTGTAGAAAACATTCCACCTCGCTCTGCTCCAACATATTCTGCTGTTAAAAGTAATGGCTCCCCAATAGGTGCATTTCTTTTATATGTAACAGTTAATTCTCTTGTAAAGAGAAATGTTTCTATATCAGAAAATATAAAAGCAGACCAGCCCATTGCTTCATCAAGAATTGATGATAATACACCGCCATGAGTAATATGCGGAAAACTGTTAAAGTGTGAAGCAAAATTCAAGTCTACTTTAACACTATTATCCTGCACATAAAACTGCACCTGCAAACCGTGGATATTATTATGACCACATACAAAACAACCATCAGAATACGGCAGATATAATTTTTCGCTCATATTATGCCCATTTAGCTTTATTTAATTCAAATGGATTTTTTAAGAACCTATGGAATGGAGTTACTAAAAATCCAACTTTTAATTTACCAGAACGAGTTAAAGTATATGATGCACTAAATATATCGCTGTTTTTTTCTTGATTTAAGCGGATAAATTCAGGGTCTTTTAAACTACCGCTTTCACCATCATATTCTACAACAGCAAATACACCTAAATGTTCTGCCGCAGTTCCATTTGTATTTACCTGAGCTTTAAATTTAACTGTTTCTCCCGGAACAAATCCTTTTACTGCATCAACTTCTGAGCTGATAAATGATACACCGTCCCATCTGTCTAATATTTGGTTATGCCAGTCAAGATATTTTTTAGCTTCTTCATAATTATTTGCATTAAATTCTTTTTGCAGTTCATGAAGTGGAACATAGTATTGGTCTGCATAATCCATTAACATTCTTGATGTATTAAAATAACTTGGAACAGTTCTTAAATTTTCTTTGACCATTTTCAGCCATTCTCTTGGCATACCTGATTTATCTTTTGCATAGAAAACAGGAATAATATCTTTTTCAAGAGTATTATAAATTTCCATACTTTCCACATAGTCTTGATAGCCGCTGTCTGGATATTCTTCACCAGCACCTATTGCCCAGCCATTTTTA
>CAMEZN010000177.1 GCA_945947845.1 uncultured Mucispirillum sp.
TTATTTACTGCATTATTACCATCAAGCACTATCTGGTCATCTTTTTTCAATGTGCCTTCTGTTACTGATGTTACTGCCGCATAACCACCGTTATAACCTATCACTTTCACTGGTATAAAACGAACTCGCTCATCTTCTGATACCTTAAAGACTCCCTTTACACTATTCCTTTCCACTACTGCATCACGGGGAACTAATAAGGAATTGATTTTACTGCCTGACGGTATTAAGGCTACTACAAGCACTCCCTCTTTTAAATCAGGGTCCTGACCTAAATCTATACGTGTTAAAAATAATCTGGTTGCTGGGTCGCCCTTAGAGTTTATTGATAACACTTTACCTGTATACTCCTTGCGGCTTGTTTTGACTGTTACCTGCTGACCTGCTTTTATATATGGAAGCACTGACTCTGGAATATATACCTTGGCTTCATAGGTTAAGGTAGCCACTCCGGCTATCACTCCTCCAGTATTAACCCATTCTCCTACTTCCACATTCTTGCTGATTACTACTCCCTTTAATGGAGATTTGATTACCATTTTCTCTTTCTGAGTTTCAAGCTGTTTCTGCTGAAATACTGCTGATGTATAGGCACTTTGAGCATTGGTATAGTCGGTTAATGAATCTTGATATTTCTGCTGGGATATAGATTTTTGGCTGTATAAAGCTTTATTACGGTTAAAATCCCTTAATGCTTTATCTAAATTGGCTTTGGCCTGTTTCGTTGTCGCTTCTGCACTTGATACACTATATGCTAATAAACTGTCATCTAAACTTGCAAGCGGCTGACCTATTTCTACTGCATCGCCCTCATTAACATACACTTTTAATACTTTGCCAGCACTTTCTGCTGCTACTTCGGAGCTTTCACTAAAATAGGCTGAACCGGTTATCATCATTGTTGGAGATGTCATTCCTTCTGATACTTTTTCAACTGTTACTAAAACTACTCGTTCTTTGCCCGCACTAGATGATGACTTGTCTTGTGCTGATATAAAAAAAGGTATTGAAATTATAAGAATTAAAAAGATTAAAAAATACTTTTTCATAAAACAGCTCCATAACACTGACATATATATTAGTAGATTACTATAATTAGTAAAAGTTCAGTTACTTTTCAAGTTTTATCCATAATATAAGTAGTGTTATGGAAGCTTAAAGTTACATTTTAAATAAAAAAATTATCTTAAAGCCCGCATTGAGTTTAATAATGCAAGTAATGCAACACCAACATCACCAAACACTGCCATCCACATGGAAGCAATATCAACTAAACCTAAAATTATAAAAAGAGCCTTAATAGTAAGGGCAAAAATAATATTCTGCCAAATAATTTTTTTAGTTTTTTTAGCTACCTTTACAGCCTCAACAAGTTTCATTAAAGAGTCATTCATAATAACTACATCAGCTGTTTCAATAGCTGCATCACTGCCTGCTGCTCCCATAGACACTCCAACATCAGCCATAGCAAGAACTGGAGCATCATTTATGCCGTCCCCTACATATAATGAACAGCCACTGCCTTTATATTTATCAGCAAATTCTTTAAATTTTTCTGCCTTATCTTCTGGCAGTAAATCATAATAATATTCTTTTATGCCTGTATCTTTTAGGATAGTTTCAGTTGCATACTTATTATCACCTGTTAAAACAGTAATATTTTTTATGCCTTCTTCATAAAGCTTATTAACAGCTGCAACAGTATCATCTTTTAATTTATCGCTTATAATAATATATCCTGCATATTCTTTATCTATCACCACATGGGCAACACTTCCTAAAATATTACACACACTTTCATCATGTATAGTATTAGTAAAATGCAAAAGACTGTCATTTCCAACCATTATTTCTTTATCTTCAATAGATACTTTCACCCCCCTTCCGCTGATTTCTTCATACTCTTTAATAGAATACTCAATCTTTCCTGCATATTCTACAATAGAGCGGGCTATAGGGTGGCTTGACTTGCTTTCTGCAATAGCAGCATACCTGACTATCTCATCTTCTGTATATTTTCCAAAAGATTTTACTTCTGTTACTGTAAAAATACCTTTTGTAAGAGTGCCTGTTTTATCAAATGCAACAGCCTGAATATTAGAAAGAGCTTCAAGATAGTTTGCCCCTTTGACTAATATGCCTTTTTTGGAAGCTCCCCCAATACCGCCAAAATAACCAAGTGGGACACTAATTATTAAGGCACACGGGCATGAAACAACTAATGCAACTAATGCACGATAAAGCCACTGGCTGAATGAGCCCATATCTAAAAGTGGCGGCACAACAGCAATCGCAAAAGCTATAAAAAACACTATCGGGGTATAGTATGCTGCAAATTTTGTAATAAAATTTTCTGTTTTAGCTTTATTTGCAGCAGCATTTTCCACCATATCTAAAATTTTAGATGCGGAACTTTCTGCAAATATTTTTTCAACCTTTATTTCAATAATCCCAGTTAAGCTTATCATACCTGATAAAACCTTATCACCGATTTCTGCACTTCTTGGGACAGATTCACCAGTTAAAGCTCTTGTATCAAGAGATGTTTTTCCTTTTATCACTGTGCCGTCAAGGGCTATTTTTTCCCCAGCTTTAACAACGATTATTTCACCAATATTTACTGTTTCAGGGTCTACTTTATACTCTATGCCGTTTCTTAAAACAACTGCATAATCTGGGCGGATTTCTAAAAGAGACTGTATAGAACGACGGCTTCTATGAACTGCTAAATCTTGGAAAAATTCTCCTGCTCTGTAAAAAAGCATAACCCCAACAGCTTCTTCATGGCTTCCTATTGCCCATGCAGCAAGTGTTGCAAATGTCATTAAAAAATTTTCATCAAATATTTTTCCATGGCGAAGATTTTTTACAGATGATAAAATAACATCTTTTCCGGCTATTATATAAACTACTACTAATACAGCATAGCCAATATAAGAAAGCGGTGGTATCTGGAATGTATGCAGCATATAAAATCCTGCTCCAAAAGCCGCAAGCAGAATGCCTAAAAGTATTAACTCATTTCTTACATTAAAACTTTCTTCCTGCTTTTTCTCATGTATTACAACACCTTTTTCTATTTCATCAATGGCAGACTGCACTTGATGAATATTATCAGTATCAATCATTAATGTTTTTGTAGCAAAAACTACTTTTGCATCTTTTACACATTCAAGATTTTTTATTCCTTCTTCTATTTTTGCAGCACAATAAGGACAATCTAAATTATCAAGTTTATATTTTTTCATTACAATTACCTCTTTTCGTTTATATGCTCTAACCCCATTAAAAGAACACCTGTTATATGGTCATCATCAAGGCTGTAATAAACATTTTTTCCTTCCTGCCGTGATTTGACAATACCAGTCTGCCTTAAAAACCTTAGCTGCTGTGATACAGTTGACTGCTTTAATGATAATGCAGCACAAATATCATACACACAAAGTTCTACTTCCTTTAATGCAAACAAGATTTTTATTCTTGTGGTATCTGCAAATACTTTATAAAAAAGCTCCAATGCTACAAAAGAGTACTCAGAAGGAAGGCTCTCCCTTGCTGCAAGCACTGCTTCTGCATCAATGATTTTACTATCTTCTCCCATTAGAAACTCCTGTTTTTATAACATCAATTCATCATATCATTATATGATGATATATAAAACTAAAAGTAATACTTGTCAAGAAGAAAAAATCAATGTATATATATTAATTATGAGTGATAAAATTAATATATTAATCGTTGAAGACGAAATTAAAGTTGCGGAAACAATCAAGTCCTACTTAGAAAAAGAAGGGTTTAATGCTTCTTTTGCTATATTAGGCTCAGCAGCGGTAAACATTTTAAATGAGAAAACATTTAATTTGATTATCCTTGACTTAATGCTGCCAGATATTTCTGGTGAAGAGATTTGTAAAATGGTTAGAAAAACAAGCGATGTTCCTATCATCGTCCTAACTGCAAAAAGCTCTGAGGATTCAAAAGTTAATGTTTTAAATACTGGTGCTGATGATTATCTTATTAAGCCAGTTTCTCCAAGAGAGTTGGTTGCAAGGGTTAAAGCAGTGCTGCGCCGTGCAGGGCTTTTTAGTGAAAATAGTGCTGTTCTTTATAATGACGGCTTATCTATTGATTTTACTTCTAGGACTGTTAAGAAAAATGATACTGAAATCACATTAACACCTAATGAGTATAAACTGCTGAAATTTCTTGCACAAAATGCTGGAAGATATTTTTCAAGGGAAGATTTAATTGAAGGTGCAATCGGTGCTAAATATGATGGTTATGACAGAGCAGTTGATTCTCATATTAAAAATCTTCGCCAGAAAATAGAAGATAATCCTAAAAGCCCTAAATATATCGTTACTCAATACGGTGTAGGTTATAAATTTGCTGGGACTAAAATATGAAATTAAGCATTAAAAAGCAGTTTTTATTGCTTTTTCTGCTTGTTACTATTGTTTCCCTTGTTATTCTGTCCTTTATGCTTAGAACAACTATTGACAGCTGTTTCTATGACTATAAATGGGCAGAACAAAGCAAAATATTTGATTTAATAGTTAGTGAGAAATTTCTAGTTTTGTTAAAGTAAGGAATTATGGAAAAAGGGCAGTTTGACTCTTCAACATTTTTTGGAGTTGTTAAATATGAATATTTTCGATTTTTTAATAATACGTACATAAAAGTCTTGGAGCATGTCTATTTTTTAATAATAATAATTTTTAATGAAGTACTTGTCATTGTATATTTAATAAAAAAAAATATTTTGTCCAAAATAAAGTAAAAAGAAGGGT
>CAMEZN010000178.1 GCA_945947845.1 uncultured Mucispirillum sp.
TCTACTCCTAAAACATGGATGATTGCAAAAAGCCTTACTTCAAGCCAAGAAGAACTGTATAATATATCATCTTATATTGCATCAGGCGGTTATGAAGAAGTGCAGCAAATGTTTAAAGATAATAAAACAATTAATGAAGTAACCAGTGTTATGTCTTCTTATAATAAAGGACCTGAAAATGAAAATATATATATTTTATTTACATTTGATATGATACAAAAATATAGTGCAATATCATATCTATCAGGCGATACAGAAGCAATCCTTAATACATATTGTCAACCGGGAGATAATAATACACTTTTATGCTCCAATAATATTAAAATAAATGTTGAAACAGGCATGCTTTCTGTTGATACTAAAAATATACAGCTCAGCAAGCTAATGCTTGCAGAAAATGGCAGGTTAGCAAATACTCAAACATATTCTCTGCAAATGGGTTATTCTGCTGTTCTTCACCCTGCTGGAAATGGATTTCTTACTTATATTCTTTCACCAAAACTTGCAGAATCATCTTTTGTGCAGCTTTTCCTGATGCAGAATGCTGATGAAAAATATTTTACACAGGTAATAAACCAGTTCCCTTACGGTATGGTTTATAAAGTAAATCAAAAAGAATTTTAAGTTTATACTTTTATTTTGCAAAAAAAAGGTATATAATACATTTATATGTTAATTAGGAGAATATATGAGATACAAAGCAGTTGTTGCTTTTATATTTATAATGATATCAAATAGTGTTTTTGCAGAAACTATTGATTTTGGAAACTCTTTTTTTAATAAAGACAGAGCAAACTCTATCAGCCGAATAATTAATATAGAAAATAATGCTTCTATAACAATGGAATATGCTGTTTCATTTTCTTCACATATTTCTATGCAGACAAGTGATATTAAAGCTGCACCTTTAACCGAAGAAATATATGATAATGAAACTAAGGAAACTTTTTCTACAATTACAGAAGATTCATGTATTCAGCACTATGGTGAAACACTTTTTTCTATTGGAGCTGGTCAGAAATGCCGTCTTCATTTAACATTTTCACCTACCGAAGTAAAAGATTATGCTGAAAAAATGTATATTAAAAGCCAGAAAGATACATTAGAGTATGATATTCTTGGCAGAGGTATTTTAATGCCTGATTTTACTGTTTTATATTATACAGACAACAGCGGTGAAAATATTGATAATAAAAGAGCAGAGTATTCTATAAAATGGCAGAATGAAACAGCAGGCACTAAAAGTGATAAATATGCTTATATTAAAATATTTAAAACAAGCAAAAAAGACACACTGCCGCTTACTTTTGAAATAGAAGGTGATGATGCTTTTAAAATTGATTCATCATTAAGCACATGTAAAATCTCTGGGAATGAAATCAAAGAACCGGAAGATAACCCATGCGGAATAGTATTAAGCTTTCTTCCAAGTTCTGCTGGAGATTTTTCTGCTAAATTAATATTTAATAAAAGAATACTTTCAGGAGCAAAGGAATATTCTCTTTATGGTTCAGCATCTGATATGCTTGATTTTGGCACAGTTTATTTTGGCGGTAATGTTCAAAAAATCCTTATTCCAAATACAAGTGATGTAGACCAGCATTACTCCATATTATCTGAAAGTAAAGATTCTAATTTCAGACTTGTTGTAGTAAATAATAAAAATTTACCATCATGTATAGCTAATAATAATGAAACAAATTTTATATTAAAAAAAGGCCAGTCATGCTATTTAGGCTTTACATTTGCCCCTGATAGAAATGCTGATTTTACTAAAAAAATTATAATAATGAGCAATTCAGGAGAAAGGCGGGAAGTAACACTAAAAGGCACAGGTATAGAAAAATTACAGGAAAATTAAAATTTTTGCTTGACAGACATATTTTTTTGTATTAGATTTATTTTCCTTAATAATAGGTGGAGGTTCTGCATGTTCGCAGTAATTAAAACTGGTGGAAAACAATACACCGTAAAAGAAGGCGATATTTTCAATGTTGAAAAATTAGAAGTTGAAGTAGGCGCCACTCATAAATTTGAAGAAGTTCTTTTTATTTCAGGTGATAAGCAAACTGCAGGTTCGCCTTTTGTTAAAGGAGCTTCTATCGAAGTAAAAGTGCTTGAACACGGAAAAGCTGACAGGGTTTACATCTTCAAAAAGAAAAGAAGAAAAGATTATCGTAAACGCCAAGGTCATAGACAAATGTTTACAAAAGTTCAAGTTGTAAAAATTAATGGATAGGAGATAACAATGGCTCACAAGAAAGCAGGTGGTAGTTCTCGTAACGGTAGAGACAGCCATTCCAAAAGATTAGGTGTTAAAAAATTTGGCGGCGAATTAGTTAAAGCAGGTAATATCATTATTCGCCAAAGAGGAACTAAATATAAACCGGGCGAAGGTGTTGGCATAGGTAAAGATGATACATTATTCGCTCTTATTCCGGGCTATGTTAAGTTTGTTGACAAAGGCAGACTTGGTCAGTTTGTAATGATTGAAACTGAAAAAGCATGTTAATAATACCATATATATGGTTTTCTAAGCCGGTTTAAACCGGCTTTTTTTATTATATCAATTCTAAGGTAAGCACTATATGAAATTTATTGATACAGCATCTATAAAATTAAAAGCAGGCAATGGCGGAGATGGCTGCATAAGCTTCCGCAGAGAAAAATATGTTCCAAAAGGCGGTCCTAATGGTGGCAATGGCGGCAATGGTGCATGTATCTATTTCATTGGAGATAAATCAAAACATACATTAATGGATTTTCGCTATAAATCTGTATACTCTGCTCCAAATGGAGAAAAAGGAAAAGGAAGTGATATGCACGGAAAAGCAGGAGAAGATTTAATACTTCCTGTTCCCCTTGGAACTATTATAAAAAATGCAGAAACAGGCGATATTATTGCAGATATTACCCACGATGGAGAAAAAGTTTTAGCTGCTCTTGGCGGCAGAGGCGGCAGAGGTAATATGAACTTTGCAACCCCTGAACAGCGGGCACCAAGATATGCAGAAGAAGGCAAACCCGGTCAAGAGATACAAGTAGAATTAGAATTAAAACTTTTAGCAGATGTAGGTATTATAGGTTTTCCTAATGCTGGTAAATCTACATTTATATCTGTTGTATCTGCTGCAAAGCCAAAAATAGCAGACTATCCATTTACTACTCTTACTCCAAACCTTGGAGTTATCAAAGACGGACATGGCGGAAGCTTTGTAATTGCAGATATGCCCGGCTTAATTGAAAATGCACATGCAGGTGCAGGTCTTGGACAGCAGTTTCTAAGACATATAGAAAGAACATCTCTCTTGCTGCATTTTATAGACTCATCAAGTGATGAATCTATGATAGAAAGATATGAGACTATAAGAAAAGAACTTCTGCTTTATGCTGAGAGCCTGAAAGATAAAACAGAAATAGTTGCAGCAACAAAAATAGACAGCTGTAATGAACAAATATTTGAAGATTTTAAAAAATATGCTGAAAAAAATAATCTTAAACTTTTCACTATATCATCACTTACCCGCAGTGGAACAAAAGAATTAATAGACTTTATATCTGATATTATAAAGAGCAGAAGAACTGACAATGAAGAAACTGAACCAGATATTGAAGAATAATTCTAATAGTGCAATTTTACAAATGAGCCATATATATAAAATATGGTATTCTATTATTATGGATAACTTAAAGGCTGTTACTACTCCATACAGTTTTGACCCCTACACGAAAATACTTGTTATAAAAGTTCATGATAATATATGGTATACAGACCTTTCTTATATGACTGAGGACTTTAAAATCAAGTTAAATGAGAATGGTTTAGATGTTTCAGAGGTTATTTTCAAATTTAGTCCAAAATATGAAAAAATTAAAAATAATAATCAATCTGTGTATGAAATTTCAGATAAATGTAAAAATTATATTGAAAATTCTGTAAAAAAATTAAATAATAAATTCATAGCAGAAAATTTTAAAAAATATTTAATTAATTATTTTCAGCATAACAGTTTTGAAAAATGGATTGTGAAATAATAAAGTTATAGAAAGGTTTAATTATGATATTAGAAATAAAAACATTCCCAAGTGAAATATTAAGAAAAAAAGCAGAAGATGTTACAGAGTTTAATGAAGAACTGCATACACTGCTGGATAATATGTTTGAGACTATGTATGAAGCAAAGGGCTTAGGGCTCGCAGCACCACAAGTTGGCATATCTAAAAGGTTTTTTGTGCTTGATGATATGACAGGTCCTGAAAATAAAAATCCTATGGAAATTATTAATCCAGTATTTTTAGAAAAAGAAGGTGAATTATTAGAAGAAGAAGGCTGTCTTTCTATTCCGGGAGAGTATGCTTATGTTAAAAGATATATGAAAGTGAAAGTTAAGTATCAAGACAGATATGGAAATGAAAAAGTAGTGGAAGCTACCGACAGACTTTCAAGAATATTACAGCATGAATCAGACCATCTTGATGGAACTCTTTTTATAGACAGACTGCCTAATACAAAAAGAGAAACTATCAAAAAACATGTAAAAAAACGCATAAACCAAGGTGATTACCAAGTAAATCAGTAAAAATAATATTTTATATATAGTATAATTTTTGATTTGCTTTTTTTAATAATTAGTATTGTTTTATCATATTGTTCTTTAAATTAATAATTATATTAATATATTATAAATCGTTATTTCTATGTATTAAATGTTTCTTTTCATATATAGCAGTATAAAGCAGTATGTATTAATAAGGAAAATATAATT
>CAMEZN010000179.1 GCA_945947845.1 uncultured Mucispirillum sp.
AGTATTTTTTGTAAGACAAAAACCAAAAACTGATGGGTTAGATAATAAATCCATCTCCATATTAGATATATCATTTATTAAAATATCAATACACACTGAAGTATCAGAATCAATATTATTTTTAACAGATTTATTTAATTTAGCAGGAATACTAAATATTTGCCTTGTTTCAAAATTATATAAACATAAATATCCACTTGTTTTACGGAAGAAGTCACTTCTTTCAACTGAACCATAAAAATTATATTTTAGTTCTATAGTGATAATTCTATCAATAGTAATTTTTATTATTCTTCCATTCTGCATAGTATTACTTCTATTTTTATCTAAATTGTAAAATAAATACTTAACAGGTTGCTCAAATTGAAAATTTTTTGCATTTTTAAACATATCTGTCATACGTTCTACACTGCTTAAATTCCAGTTTCCAATATCTTGGTTAAAACTATATGCATCTGCAAACATATAAGACATATTTTTTACTTTTCTAGTATCCCATAAACCTAGTGATTGGTTAAATTTTACAGCATGGCAAAACATCCATGACATATCTATTACATTAGACACATCCCACATATCTAATGGTTGATTAAAACTTCTTGCACCCCAAAACATACTAGCCATATTTTTTACACGACTTACATTCCATCCACCAATTGGTTGATTGAAACTTGTAGTATAAGCAAACATGCTATCCATATTTGTCACATTAGATGTATCCCAAGACTCTATACCATTAAATTTTTCCCTTTTGCTACCAAAAAACAAGTCTGACATATCTGTAATATATTGTGTATCAATATCACCTAGATAGATATCATGATTCATAACTAAACCCTTTAATTCATTTTTAGTTTTAGGTGTATATTTGGCCATTATTTTCCTCTTTGTATTTAATATATCTTCAATTCCTGTATATATTATAACCACTTATTAAATATTTTATTTTTATGCTGATTAAAATATTGTTTAAATAGCTTATTATCTTTAGCAATAGATTCATAAAATTGATATTGCTGCTGCATAAAAGATTTTTCATCTTCAGGTATATTATTCTGTAATTCGTTTTTATGTAAATCATAACATAATTTATATATATCTATATCTTTGATAAATATCTGGCACATATCTGCTGTACGAAGTATTTTAGCTTTCATATCTAAAAATACAAAATTAGATGGATAAGGAAATTCTGTTAATGCTATATAATCCTGTAATATAAGTGAATATGGTTTTATTTCTTTTTCCATAATATGTTTCGCTATTTGTATGTTAAGATTATCCTTACCTTTGTTTTTTAATCCCTGATGCCCTACATCATGTAAATAAGCAGCAATACGAATTAAATTTTTATATCTTATAGAAGTATTAATAAATGCATGGCTTTTTTGTAAAAAGTAATCAGCATAGTATAATACTGCTTCTGCATGTTCTTTATTATGGTATGGTAAATGATTATCGTATTTATCATAAACAGCTTCCAAGTCAATATTATATCTATTTTTAATATCTTGAGCTATCTCTTCAAATCTTTTTCTAATAATTTCTTTTGTGACAATAAATTTAACTTTCATTATCCACCTTTATTCTGATGCTTTAAAATTATAGACTGGATATAATCTGTCTATTATCTCAACAGTATCTGATATATAATCTTCTATACTTGGCTTATAAGCAGATGGAGCCTCATCAAGTGTATTCTCATTTATACATGTAGAATATATACCCTCCATAGATGCTTTATATTCTTCTATTGAGATATTAGCTTGTGCTGCTTTTCTTGACATACTTCGCCCTGCTCCGTGTGGTGAAGTATTATTCCAGTCATTATTACCTTTACCTTTACAAACCAGTACACCATCACGCATATTTAATGGAATAATTAATAATTTATCTTTATCTGCATTAACTGCACCTTTTCTAATAATGAACTTATTTTCTTTAAATTCTATATAATTATGATTAGAAACTATTATTTCTAACGGCTCATTCCAACCCATCTGTTCTTGTATTTCTTTAAAGATAATATGGTGATTTAACCATGCAAACTCTTGAGCAGTCTGCATATCAATAATATAATTTTGTAAATCTTCCCCTTCTATCCATAGTAACGATTTATCTATTTCTGCATTTTCATTTTTTAATTTATCAAGCATACTGCTTCTTTCTGCTGGTGGAGTATTATTAATAATATTTTTTACCATATCTTTACGATATCTTTCATAATACTGCTCTGCTTTATCTTGATAATATTTTGCTATTTTATGGCCAAAGTTTCTGGAGCCACTATGAATAGTTAAATATACATCACCAGTGGATTTTGATATATCCAGCTCTATAAAATGATTACCACCACCAAGAGTGCCAAGCGAGTTAATATGAGTATTATAATGGTTCATATCATTTATTCTGATACAGGTTTCTTTTACTTTCTCAGTAAATTCAACTGGTAAATATTTAGATTTACTGTTTCTCATTTTAAAGCCTGCTGGTATATTATTATGTATTACTTCATCTAATTTTGATAAATTGTTTTTCCAGTCATCAAATTTTATTTTATAAGTAGATACAGTGCAGGATATATCCACACCTATTATATTAGGTATTGCAAAAGTATTATCAGTTTCTGCAGATAAACCTATCACACAACCTGCTCCTGCATGTACATCAGGCATAACCCTTATTTTACTTCCTTTAAATTTCGGGTGATTACATAAATTCTGTATTTGCTCTAATGCTTGTTTTTCTATATTATCAGTCATTATTTTACAGTTAGTATAAGTTCCTTTTAATTCAATCATAAAAAATATTACCTCTTTTAAAATCAAATCAATCTATTATTTTTATATATTTTTTTAACTTGTCTTTAATCATATTCTCCGTATATTCTGATAATTCATAATTGCTTAATTTAATTTTTACTGGATATTTACTAGCATACTTAATCAATGGATTAGCTAAATAATCAATAAGCATCTTCATATCATGTTTATTTTGTCTTATTTTTTTATCCATTAATATTTCATTGTGAAATATAAGATATACTTCTTGATATTGTCTTTTTTTTTCTTCTTCTCTTTCACTCTCTGTCATATTAATTTGTCTTTTAAGAAGCTCGTAAAAAGCAAGATTGAACTCATTAAATTTTAAAGTTATGTTTTGACTTAAAATTATTGCAGCTAACTCTTCTTTAGTATATCGTTGACATAACAAGTTAATCATTTTGGAATAATCTTCTTCACTTAAACTATCTAATATATCTTCCCATTTATTAAATTCTTGCTCAATATCATCTGTAGAAACAGCTTCTAAGTTTTGAAACTTCTCTATTTTTGTAAATAATTCTAAATCACATGATTTTTCCATATTAATACTCTTAATTAATATCTTTCCCTTCTATATAAGATAAATTACCTGTGCTGTTATTATTAAAAACTGTATTATTTATATCTTTTAGCTGTATATCAAACATTTTCTGCATATCCTTTTTAAATACATCAAAATCAAGCATATTTTCTTTGTATTTTTGAGCTATTATAACGAGTAAATTCATTATTAATAATGGTATATATTTTCCATCTACAATGCCATCAGTTGTTAATGTTCCTGTTTTATCCTCATTATTTATTTCAAAAACTATTTTCATAATACTAACTCCATTCTTATTTGTTATTATATATAAATGCAGTAGGATAATTAACCCTGCTTATTGTCTTTAATACTCTTATGATTATTTATAGGGTTCTTTGCATCAGTTTCTACACTTATATCTTTATCACATAACTGTTTAAGCTGATTATTAATATAATCAACTGTAACTCCACTAATAATTCTATCTATAGTTTTCTTAACAGCATCTTCACTCATATTTATTGAATAAAGATGTACAAATTTCATTAACCCAAATGTTGCAGTATATTCATCACATATATCATGTTCCTCTAATGACAGATGTTCTTCCATCTTTCTTTTTATTTTAAAAAATGTTGAGCTGTTGATTTTAATATATATATCATTGTCATATACAATTAAATTTTCTATTCTTCTGTGTTGAAATAGAAATAATTTAATAGAAAGGTATATTAAAAGCATAACTGCAATAATTAAGAAAATTATAAAAATTGTATTAATCATATTATTTCACCTCTATATTATTTATTATTTTTAGCGTTTTTATACTCTTCTATTTTCTTATTATAGATTTCTATATCCATTAAAATATCTGTACCATATTTATGGTTTATATAATCTATAAGCTCTTGTTTATTGTTAATACAGAGTTCTTCTATACAGTGAGACGATGTCTTAGTAATACTTCCACCACGAATACCTGTAGGTACTGTTCTCCATTCTGTTTCTCTCTTTGTGCATACTGTTACAGCACTGTTGTTATCAATAATATTTATATATTTTTCATATTCTTTGATACTTTCTGTTTTATGTGGTGCATCAGCATTTGAGATTGCTAAATATGTTATTACTAAAAAAGCAGCAGTAAAAGATAAAAACAGAAGTATTTGTAATATTTTCTCTAATGTAAACCTTTTCATAATTCAATAATTCCTAAATTCCTATTATTATTTATAGTTGCAGTAAAAGGAAATATCCTTAGTTAAGTAATATTTTATATCCACTATAACGATTATTAATTGTATTTAATAAACCATTAATATTTTTATTAACATTGTATTCATTACAACCATTTACTGATACAGGAAAAAAATATAATATATTATAATAATCTTTATCATCACCAAATAAAAA
>CAMEZN010000180.1 GCA_945947845.1 uncultured Mucispirillum sp.
AAATCATCATCACCTGTGGCAGTCATAACAGATATTCGCATACGGGTTTCTACCGTTGCTTTTAAATTAATGTATTCATCTAAATTAATATCTGGCCAGAAATTAACCAGCTGAATACACTCGTTTTTTGAGCCTATCCTGTCTATCCTGCCAAAACGCTGGATAATGCGGACAGGGTTCCAGTGGATATCATAGTTTATTAAATAATCACAATCCTGCAGGTTTTGCCCCTCTGATATACAGTCTGTTGCTATTAAAATATCTATATCTTCCTTTGAATTTGGTAAGATAATATCACGCTCTTTTGAAATTGGTGAAAAATTCATTAATATACTGCTGAAATCTGACTTGATACTTTTAGCTGTAGATGTGCACTGGTTTGAGCCAGAAACTATACCTGTATTTAAGCCATATTTTTCTTTTATATAACTGCTTATATTATTATATAAATACTCTGCAGTATCTGCAAAAGCTGTAAATATTAAGATTTTCTTATTGCCTGCATTTATTGGGTTATTTATCTTATCATATACCAAATTTTTAAGTTTATTCAGTTTATTATCATGCTCTGGGGTGATACTTGATAATTTACTATAAAGGTTTTCTAAAAATACTTTATCTGATAGTAAATCATTCTTCCAGCTGAGATAATCCATATCACTTAATTTAATATTAAATGATTTTTCTGATATTAAAAAATCAGTATTGTTATCATCTTCATCTAAATCTTTATTTGCTATTTCCACCACTTCTATATTATCTAATGCAGAATTAGTTTCATAGTTATTAATATGACGCACAGCCTCATCTATTAAATCCATTATCCGCTTTAATGTAAGCCTAAAAGAATGAACAGAACTTTCTAAACGCTTTAAAAGGTTTATAGCCATTAACTTTTGAACACCTTTCTCCCTGCCACGCATGGTAAGGTTTACACCCTTAGTATTTGCCAGCTCCTCATAATAATCTATCTTTGATGGGTGTATAAAAAATGACGGTGTATATATACTTAAATTTAATCTGCTTAAATAATCATATATTTCACTGTAACTTATTATGTTTTTTAGTGCAGTAAGCTCTGGAGTTAAAGCAATAGGTGTCAGCCTTCTAGGAAACTTGCCAATATCTGCCATATTATACCTGTTCTCTATATGCTTTCTGGAACGGGCTATTGTAACACTATCTAATAATTCAAAAAAATCATTATCAAGCATATCTAATAAATTAGCAGTAGTCCTTTCTTCCGGCGGGTTTTTGCTCCATTTATTAAATGCAGCCTGAGCCGAACGGAAAATATCATCAATATTTCTTTCCGTCTTTAATCTGCTGTTTATAAATGCAGTATCGCCCTCATAAGCTAAAGCAAGCTGGTTTTTTAAGTCTATAAACCTGTTGTTTACTGGTGTTGCCGATAACATTAAAACTTTTGTTTTAACACCTGCTTTTATGATTTTTCTCATAAGAGTAGTATATCTATTCTGCCTTTCATCATCTATCAGATTGCCGCCATTCCTAAAATTATGGCTTTCATCTATTACAACTAAATCATAATTGCCCCAGTTGATAAGACTCAATTCCCAACCGTTAGATTTTCCACCATTACGGGATAAATCTGTATGGCATAAAACAGTATAATTAAGCCTGTCTTCTGCCACTGGGTTATTTATATAATTTGCCCTATAAGTTAGCCAGTTTTCTGAAAGTTTTTTAGGGCATAATACCAATACACTTTTACTACGGTTTTCATAGTATTTAATAACTGCTAAAGCTGTAAATGTTTTACCAAGCCCCACACTATCTGCCAAAATGCAACCATTATACTTTTCAAGTTTCCTACATATCTCATAAAATGCTTCTTTTTGAAAATCAAAAAGCTTATTCCATATTTTACTTTCTTTAAAACCTGTTGCCTCATTTGGCAGGTTATCTTCTGATATATCCTCTAAAAACTCATGAAATATGTTATAAAGCATAACAAAATATATAAAATCTGGTGAGTTTTCTTTATATACATTGGCAATACTATCTATCACTGATTCTGTAACATCATGCAATATTTCCTTATCCTGCCAAAGTTGTTGAAATTTGGAAAGATATACATCAGCATTTGGATGCTCTATCTTATTTATCATCGTAAGTAAATTATTACCCTTTTCAAGCCCTAAAGAAACAGTGGAAAATTCGTCAATAGGTGCATAAGCCTTATTTATGCCGTCACTTGTAATAACCATAAAATTTTGAATCTGCATATTAGATATATTTGACTTAAACTTAACCTTATTTTTAACCCACTCTGCACATTCTTTTGCTACAACCTTTTGAGTAAGACCATTTCTAAGACGAAGTTCAAAAGGTGTGCCGTAAAGGTTACGCTCTCGCTCCAGCTTCGGTATATAAAACTCTCGCTTTTCCTTTTGTATGCTGTCTTTCACAAAAACTGGCGATGTAAAAATAAACCGCAGCTCATCAATACTTTCAAGCTGCTTTTTAAGCTCATGAAATGAATAAATAGAAAAACTTGCACTGGCTATAGATAATACACTTCCTTTTTTTATTTCAACAACTAAATCATCAAATAACCTGTTTACATTGTTATCAAATATGTTCATCTATCACCAATACCATAATATAACGACACCAACTGTCGCTTTTGCCTTTACTGACAAGGTATTATATCAGTTTTTATAAGATTTTTCAAGGGCAATAAAAATAACTTTACTTAATAGTAAAATTATATTAATATTTTAAATATTAACATTTTAGGGTATAACAATGGATGATATAAATAAAAACAATGAGATTAATGAATTAAATAAAACAGTTTCAGAAATTGAAGATAAAGTTAATGAACTTATTGGCAATATTAAATCAATAGAAAATTATAATAATCTAAAATCTTTTATAGAAGATATAATTATAAATATTAATGCTACAAAGGAAAAAATTAATGAAATAATATCATTAAATCAACAAGCAATTCAATTGACAGATACAATTAGTAAATTAAAAGACAATTCAGAAGTTAATTTTAAAAAAATTGACCAAATAACAACAGAGTCTGTAAAAGCATATAATGATACCAATAAAAAAATTGAAGAATTAACGAAACAATATAGTGCTGATATTAAAACATTTAATGATAACATCAATAACAGTGAAGATATTATCGCTGAAGTAACAAAACTTAATACTAGTTCCTTAAAATTAAACGAAGATATAAAGGTAAGTCATACAAATGCTACTAGTTTACAAAACAAAATTATACAAATTCATAAGGAATCGTTAAATTATATGAATCAGATATCAGATTTATATGATGAAATATATGGATATGAATATAATGATGAGACAACTGATGAATTAATACAAAAAGAAGGATTAAGGCAAAAACTTGAAAATTCATATAAACAACTGGAACAAAAAAATGAAAGTCTTTCAAAAACTATTGATGATACAGTCGAAAAAGCAATCAAAGATACAAATGATAAGCTAACAAATTTTATGGATACACAGAATAATAAATATGAAAATCTATTTGCAAAAATTGAAAACCTTTTACCATCTGCCCTAACTGCAGGGCTTGCTTCTGCTTATGGAGAAAAAAGAAAAAATGAAGAAGAATCATTAAAAAAGTATAATAATTTTTTTATGATTTCAATTGGTGCCGCAATTTGTGCTGCCCTTATACCATTTGGCATATCATACCATATTTTACAGACAGCAACTCTTCAAGAAACTATTTCATATATTCCAAAGCTAATGACTTTTTTAATTCCTGTTTATATTCCTATAATATGGATAGCTACACATTTTAATAAACAAATAAAACTTTCAAAAAGATTAATAGAGGAATATACTCATAAAGAAGTATTAAATAAAACTTTTGAAGGGCTTGCTAAACAAATTGACCAATTAGATATATCAAGTGAAAATTATAATGAATTAAGGTCTAAACTTTTATATAATATCATTGAAATGACCGCTCATAACCCAGGACAGTTAATTAAAGGCTTTGAACATACAGACCACCCTTTAATTGAAGTATTAAATAAAATCACACAATCAGAAGAATCTCTTGATAAATTACAGAATATACCAGGAATTTCTGTAATCATTGATATGTTACAAGCTAGAATAAATAAGAAAAAACAAAATACAAATCAAGAAATTGCAGACTTAATACAAAAACATGTAGAAGATAAAACAGATAAATAACATAAATATAGATACTATGTTGTAAATAATAAAATAGGGAATTTTTTTGAAAACAGTAGAAAGAACACCAACTATGAGCCAGGATGAAATGGAAGAATATTGGAAAACATTATGCTCTTTTAAAGGCGACAATATACCTTCTGAAATTAATATACTAAACTCAAAAATTAAGTATCCACAATATTTATATAAATATCGTGCTGTAAATAATAATAATCTTGATGCTTTACGCTCCAATAAACTATTCTTTTCAAAAGCCAGCAGTTACGATGACCCATTTGATACTTTTTTACATATAGATAAAGCAAAAATTTTCAAACATCTATCTGATAAGTTAAATTCAATTGAAACATTAACACCATTAATTAATGAAATAAAACAAACTTTTCAAAATCAACCAGCTATACCACAAGATTATTTTAAACAAGTAACAAACATTGATGGGCTGAAACAACTATTTAAAGATAATATAACACAATTTTTAGACAATATTCTGACTTTGCGTACAAAAATA
>CAMEZN010000181.1 GCA_945947845.1 uncultured Mucispirillum sp.
ACAGCCTAAGCGGGTATTAATTATAGGCCATGCAGGCAAGCTTTCAAAGGTGGCAGGTGGTATTATGAACACCCATTCAAGTTATGCAGACTGCCGCCATGAAATATTTGCTGCTTATGCTGGATTGTGCGGTGCTAATAAAGCTGTTATAGAAGAAATATTTGATGCAGTATCCACTGATGAAATAGATTATATTTTAATAAAATACAATCTTCATGAAAAAGTATGGGATATAATTATTAATAAGATAATGGAAAATATAAACAGAAGGCTTCAAAATAAAATAGAATGTGAAGTGATTGTTTTTACAAATAAAGAAAATACATGGAAATACAGTAGTAATGCGTTAAAGTTTACAAAATATTTTAAGGATATATAAAATGGAAAAAGGAACATTATATGGGGTAGGTATAGGCCCCGGAGATAAAGAGCTTATTACATTAAAGGCAGTAAATACCATCAAAAATGCTGATATTATAGCACTTCCAGACAGCCTTTCTGGTAAAAACAGAGCCTTTGAAATAATAAAGGAATATATTACAGGAAAGGAAATAATATATATAACAATGCCTATGACAAAAGATAAGGAAAAATTACAGGAAAGTCATACAAAAGGGGCAGAGTTGATTATTAATGTTTTGGAAAGTGGTAAAAATATAGCTTTTGCTACTCTTGGAGACCCGTCTGTATATTCTACATATATGTATATCCACAGGATAGTTGAAAGTAAGGGTTATAATACTGTTATGGTGCCGGGGGTAACATCATTTTGTGCTAGTGCTGCCCGCCTTAATATGTCCCTTTGTGATGGTGATGAGCCGTTAATAATAATTCCCGCAAACTATCAAGACAATAAAGAATTATTAAAATTATCAGGCAGTAAGGTGCTTATGAAAAGCGGCAGAAAAATAGCAAAAGTAAAGGAAGAAATAGAAGAATGCGGCCTTACTGATAAAACATATATGGTAGAAAACTGTGGTATGGAAGAAGAAAAAATATATAAAGATTTTAAACAAACATTAGATGAAAGCAGTTATTTTTCATTAATAATAGTTAAGGGGTAAACATATGGTATATTTTGTAGGAGCTGGCCCCGGTGCTGTTGATTTGATTACAGTTCGGGGAGCAGAGCTTTTAAAGAAAGCTGATGTAATTATATATGCAGGCTCACTAGTTAATCCAGAGCTTTTACAATATGCAAAAAAAGATTGTAATATTTATAACAGTGCTGTTATGACTTTGGAAGAAGTTATTGCTGTTATGGAAGAAAGTTATAAAAATAATAAAATGGTTGTCCGCCTGCATACTGGTGATATGAGTATTTATGGAGCAGTCAGGGAGCAGTCAGATATATTAAAAAGTAAAAACATTCCTTTTGAAAGTGTGCCGGGGGTAAGTTCTTTTTTAGGTGCGGCTGCTTCTCTTAATGCAGAATATACACTGCCTTCAATTTCACAGACAGTAATACTTACAAGAATGGCAGGCAGAACACCAGTTCCAGAAAAGGAAGATATAAGACTTTTAGCATCACATAATGCTTCAATGGTTATATTTTTAAGCTCATCTATGCTTGGCAGGCTTTCAGATGAATTGATTGCTGGCGGGTATAGGAAAGATACACCTTGTGCCATAGTTTATAAAGCTACATGGGAAGATGAAATAAAGGTTGTTACTACACTTGCAGAGTTAGAAAAATCAGGCAGAGAAAATAATATAACAAAAACTGCTCTTGTGCTTGTTGGTGATTTTTTAGGGGAAATATATGAGCGGTCTAAACTTTATGACGGCACTTTTTCCCATGAATTTAGAAAAGGCAGTAATGGATAAAGTATATATAATATCTTTTACAAAAAAAGGGGCAGAATTAAGTTTAAAACTTAAAGATATATTTCCAGAATCAGAAGTTTATGGAAAATATCCGTCTGGGAATATAAAGGTGCTTGAAAAAGATATAAAATCTTTTACAGCAGATATTTTTTATGAAAGTAAAGTTATAATATTTATATCTGCTATTGGGATAGCTGTCAGGGCGATTGCTCCGTTTATTGTATCAAAAAATAAAGATGCAGCTGTTATAGTAATAGATGACACTGGAAGGTTTGTTATACCTGTTATTTCTGGCCATATAGGCGGAGCAAACGAAACAGCTTTGAAGATTGCTGAATATATTAAGGCAGAGCCTGTTATTACTACTGCAACAGACAGGAATAATAAATTTGCAGTAGATGTTTGGGCAGAAAAAAATAATTTATATATTGATGATATTAATATGATAAAAGAAGTATCATCAAGAATTTTAAATAATGAGAAAATAGGTTTTCTTTCTGATTATCAAGTAGATGTACAGTTCCCAGAAGGTATTATTGCAGATGTGCAGTTAGAGTGCGGAATAGTAATTACTAATAATTTAGACATAAAACCTTATCAATTTACTATGCAGCTTATACCAAAAGAATATATTTTAGGTATTGGGGCTAGGAAGAATGCTGAATATGAGTATTTAAAAATATTTGTAGAAAGGGTATTAAAGGAAAATAATATAGATAAACGAAAGATACTGGCAGTAACAAGTATTGATATTAAAAAAGATGAAAAAGCAATAAATATGCTTGCAAAAGAGTTACATGTGCCTTTTATTACATATACTGCACAAGAACTTGCAGATGTGCAGGGAGATTTTACATCTTCATGCTTTGTCAAAAATGTAACTGGTGTAGATAATGTATGCGAAAGGGCGGTGAAATGTTTTAGTGGAGCAGATATTATTGTTAGGAAAATATGTGAGAATGGTTTTACTTTATCAATAGGTTATAAATTATGGAAAGGAAGTTTTTAAAAAGAGGGTAATATGAAAGGAAAAATATATTGTATAGGCACAGGTCCGGGAAAGGCTGATTTAATATCAGAAAGAGCATTAAAAGCCATAGAAGAAAGCTCTGTTATTGCAGGATATGGAGTATATACTGACTTAATAGCGGACTTAATAAAAGATAAAGAAATAATAGTAACCCCTATGAAGCAGGAAAAATTAAGATGCGAAATGGCAGTAGAGAAGGCAGAGGCAGGAAAAACTGTATCACTTATATCAAGTGGCGATGCAGGAGTTTACGGCATGGCAGGGCTTTTAATAGAAGTAGCTGAAAAAAGTGATATAGAAGTGGAAGTAATACCCGGCATAAGTGCAGTTTTAGCAGCTGCTGCAAAACTTGGTGCTCCTTTGACTCATGATTTTGCAGTTATTTCTCTAAGTGATTTACTTACTCCATGGGAAAAAATAGAAAAAAGGCTGATTAATGCAGCTGCTGCTGAATTTATTATTGCAATATATAACCCGTCAAGCAAAAAAAGAGCAGATTATTTAAAAAGAGCATGCCAGATTATGTCGCCTTATATAGATGAAAATACATTATGCGGCTATGTTAGAAACTGTGAAAGAGAACAGGAAGAAAAAGGAATTTTAACTTTTAAAGAACTTAAAGATTTTCAGGCTGATATGTTTACATTGATAATAGTAGGCAACAGCACAACCAAATTAATAAAAAATCAAATGGTTACACCAAGGGGATATAAAGGCATATGATAAGACCCCTTATTTTTGCAGGCACAACAGAAGGCAGGCAGACTGCTGTATTTTTTAATGATAATAAAATAGAATCAGATGTATATACTGCCACAGAATACGGAGTGCAGGTGCTGCCAGAAATGGAGTATATAAAAACACATGCAGGCAGGCTTACTTATGATGATGTTAATAACTTAATTAAAAGCAGAAAACATGAGAATATTATCATAATTGATGCAACCCACCCTTATGCTGCACAGATATCAGAAAACTTATATAAAAGTGCAGAAAATAATAATGTGGATTATTACAGGCTGTTAAGACCTTCTACATATACAGGCGGCGGCATACTTTTTGAAAGTATAGAAAAAGCAGCAGAGTATTTGAAAACTACTTCTGGTAATATACTGCTTGCAACAGGCAGTAAAGAGCTTGCAAAATATAAAGAGATAGGCGATATGACAAGGCTTTTTCCAAGAGTGCTTCCAGATGAGCATGTTATTAAAAAAATATTAGATTTAGGTTACCCTTTAAAAAATATTATATGTATGCAGGGGCCTTTTTCTACTGAAATGAATACTGCTGTATTAAAGCATATAAATGGTAAATATCTTGTAACAAAAGATACTGGTAAAACAGGCGGTTTTGATGAAAAATTAGAAGCTGCAAAACTAGCAGAAGCTGAGCTTATTATTATAGGCAGACCAGAAGAACAATCAAAGGGATATACATTTGAAGAACTGAAAAATATTATAAAGGAAAAATACTTATAAGGATATTATAATGGCATATTTTCCAGTATTTATAGATATAAAAAATATGAATGTATTAGTAATAGGTTTAGGCAGTATTGCTGCAAGGCGGATAAAGATACTTTCTGATTTTGGTGCAGAGATAACTGTTATTACAAAGGAAGTCAAAGCTGATATTAAGGATATAAATATAAAAATCAAAGAGTTTTCTGAAAATGATATTCAGGAAATGTATGACATGGTGATAGCTGCTACTGATGATGATGAATTAAATAAAAAGATTGCAGCAGTTTCTAAATCAAAGGGTATTAGATATTATAATAATGCAGGCTGTAAAGAAGATAATAATTTTTATTTTCCAGCAGTTATAGAAAATGATGATATTATTTGCGGATTAATATCAAAAAATGGC
>CAMEZN010000182.1 GCA_945947845.1 uncultured Mucispirillum sp.
TTTCTGGTTTAGATCTATTGATGTCATCTCCTATACCAAGTTCACCGTATGAGTGACTGCCCCAGTCATAAAGAGAATTATCATCAGTGAGCATATATGTGCAAGACAAGTTACTATATATTTTATTAATATTTCCAGTATAACCGCTTACTTTTTCAAAAGCGTATCTCTTTTCTAAGTTACCTAGACCAAGCTGTCCGTAGTTATTAGCACCAGAAGCATAAAGAGAATTATCTGTTGTAACTATAAATGTAGCAAACATAGCAGGATATATATTTTTAACAGCCCCAAGATTATCTATTTTTACAGGTGTATTAACAATAGGTCTTTCTGCTCCTAAACCAAGTTCCCCATTTTGGTTATCCCCCCAAAGATAAAGGGAATTATCATCTGTCAGCACATATACAGAGTTGCTGTTATTAATAATTTCTTTAATATTTCCAGTAATACCGTTTATTTTTGCAGGAGTATTTACTGTTATATTATCAAGCCCTAAACCCAGCTGCCCATTTTGGTTATTTCCCCATGCATAAATAGAGTTATCGTATGTAAGAGCATAAGATGAATATTCACCAGTATATATTTGTTTCATATTTCCAGTGATACCATCTATTTTTGCTGGTGTATTTATTATGCCATTATTATTTCCTATACCAATCTGTCCATACTGATTATCGCCCCAAGCATATAAAGAATTATCATCTGTAATGGCAAATACAGAAAATTTTGACTTGTTAACAGCTATTTCTTTTATAAAACCATTAATACTTGTAATTTTTTGCGGTGTAGTAACTTTTGATTCTGCAAGCCCTAAGCCAAGCAGTCCGTTTGTATTATCTCCCCATGCAAAAAGTGAGCCGTCATCTGTTAGAGCAAATACAGAGTTATCAATAGTGTATATTGTTTTTATATTTCCAGTAATACCGTTTACTTTTGAAGGAGTATTAATATTTGCTGCATTATTTCCAGTGCCTGTTTGTCCGTATTCATTATATCCCCATGCATAAAGGGTATTATCATTACTAACAGCATAAGTTACATTATCACTTGCAAAAATTTCTTTTATATTTTCAGCAATATATACAGGTTTTTCACTATTTACAGCATCACTTCCAGAGCCAAGCAGTCCGTATGTATTATCTCCCCATGCAAAAAGTGAGCCATCAGCAAATAAAGCATATCTTGTATTATTTTGCATTATTACTCTTGTAGCTTTTGAGTCAGTATTGCTGGAATTATCTCCACTACTGATATTATTTGTATCACTACTGCTGCATGCGGTAACAAAAAATAAAGTTAAGATAAAAATGTAGATTGACATAATAATTTTTTTACTTTGCATATAATACTCCTAATATTTTTAAATTATTTTATCACTGTAAAATAGAAAAAGTCAATCAATAATAATGAAAATAATCAAGTAAAATTGAGCTGAATTGAAATATTTTTCTTTTAAAATGGGTTTTATATTTTATCTAAATTCTTGATTATTTACTTATAATACTTTATAATAAATGTTTATATATATGTGGAGAAAAAGATGAAGAGTATAGTGCCAGCAATGCGAGAGTTTTTTAAAAGTGGAGAAACATTAGAAATAAAAAACAGGCTTGGATATTTAAAAGCCTTAAAAAAATCTCTGCTTAAATATGATGAAGCACTTTTACAGGCTTTAAATGATGATTTAAATAAATCTTCTTTTGAATCTATAATGACAGAAACTGGCATGGTCATGGAAGAATTAAATTATTATATAAAGCATCTTAAAAAAATTACAAAACCTAAAAAAATAAAAGTGCCATTAACTTTACAGCCCGGAAGAAGCCGTATTCATTATGAGCCTTATGGGATAGTGCTGATAATTTCTCCATGGAATTATCCTGTTCAGCTTACTTTAAGTCCTTTAATTGCTGCAATTGCAGCAGGCAACTGTGCTGTTGTGAAACTTTCTGAGTTTTCAGAAAATACTTCCCTTATTTTATCCCAGATAATTAATGAAACATTTCCAAGGGAATATGTAAAAGTAATAAGGGGAGATGCTGTTACAGGTGCAGCTTTGCTTTTAGAAAGATTTGATTATATATTTTTTACAGGTAATCAGAATGTTGGCAAAATTGTTATGAAATCAGCAAGCAGCAACTTAACACCTGTTACATTGGAGTTAGGGGGTAAAAGTCCTTGTATTGTTGATTTAACTGCTGATATAAAAGATACTGCAAAAAAAATAATATGGGGTAAAGTATTAAATGCAGGGCAGACATGTGTTGCTCCTGATTACATACTATGCCATTCCAGAGTAAAAAAAGAATTGATAAGTGCACTGATTGCTGAATGTTCAATGATTTTTGGTGCTCACTCATCAGAACATGAAGAATTTCCAAAAATAATCTCAAAGCGTCATTTTGAAAGAGCCATTCGTTTGATAGATAGCTCAAAAGTGGTTTTTGGCGGCATAATAGACCAGCAGAAACTAAAAATAGATTTAACTATTATGGATAATATTACATATAGCGACAGAGTCATGCAGGAAGAAATATTTGCACCTATTCTGCCTGTTATAGAATATACAAATATAGATGATGTAATTGAGCAGTTTAAAACACTTGAAAAGCCATTAGCACTATATGTTTTTACAAAAGATAAAAATGTGGAAAATAAAATTATAAATAATATATCATTTGGCGGCGGTGCAGTAAATGATGTTGTTATGCACATAACAAACAGTTATGCACCTTTTGGTGGAGTAGGTGCCAGCGGCATAGGTGCATACCATGGAAAATACAGTTTTGAAACATTTTCTCACCAAAAGCATATATATAAAAAATATTCTTTTTTTGATAATAAGTTACGGTTTTTTCCAAAGGGAAATAAAGAGAAAATAGTAAGATTTTGGTTTTATAGATAAATTCTTGCTTTTCTTTATGAAAAAACTTGTGTAATATTACAATGCTTAAAAAATATAAAAGGACAGGTTATGGACGCAAAAGAAATTAATCATATTGCTAAACTTGCCCGCTTGAAATTTGATGAAAGCGGAGTAGATAGTATGGCAAAAGACTTAAATGACATTTTAAAATGGATGGATATTTTACAAAGTGCAGATACTTCTTCTATTACTGCTGTTGAAGAAACATCACCACTAAGACAGCGGGAAGATAAAGTTACTGTTGGCAATTTGTCAGAAAAGCTGATGAAGAATGCTTATGAACCATATGAACATTTTTTTACTGTTCCTAAGGTGGTGGAATAATGGCAGATTTAACTTCATTATCAATTGCAGAGCTTTCAAAAGGCTTTAATAATAAAGAGTTTTCATCAACAGAAGTTACAAAAGCTTATATAGAAAATATGGAAAAAGGTAGAAAATATAATGCTTTTATAACAGAAACAGCTGAACATGCTTTAAAACAGGCAGCAGAAAGTGATAAAAGAATTGCTGCTGGACAAAGGCTTTCTGATTTAGATGGTGTTCCACTTGGCATAAAAGATTTATTTTGCACAGAAAATATTAGAACTACTGCTGCAAGCAGAATATTAGAAAATTTCATTCCACCTTATGAATCTACTGTAACATCAAAGCTTTTACAGGCTGGTAGTGTTTTTATAGGTAAAACTAATCTTGATGAATTTGCAATGGGTGGAGCAAACTTAACTAGTTATTTTGGTCAGGCAGTAAATCCAGTTAAAAGGCAGGACGGAGCAGAAGTAGTAACAGGTGGTTCATCTGGCGGTTCAGCAGCAGCTGTTGCTGCTGATATGTGTGCTGGTGCTACTGGAACAGATACTGGCGGTTCTATTCGTCAGCCAGCTGCATTTTGTGGTATAGTAGGCATTAAACCAACTTATGGCAGATGTTCCCGTTATGGTATTATTGCATATGCTTCATCACTTGACCAAGCAGGCCCTATGACTAAAACTGTGGAAGATGCAGCAATTATGCTTGAAAAAATGGCTGGATTTGATGAGTTTGATTCTACAAGTGCAGATATAGCTGTTCCTGATTTTAAAGCAGCCCTGAAAAGTGGTGTTAAAGGCTTAAAAATAGGCATGCCAAAAGAGTTTTTAAATAATGATTTAAATACAGAAATTGCATCAGCTTGGCAGGAAGGAAAAGCTGTTTTAGAAAAAGCTGGAGCAGAAGTAAAAGAAATATCGCTTCCTAATATGAAATATGCTCTTGCAACATATTATATTATTGCACCAGCTGAGGCATCATCAAACTTAGCAAGATATGATGGTGTTCGTTTTGGTTTAAGAGTGGAAGGCTCTTCTCTTGATGAAATGTATGAAAACACAAGAAGTGCAGGTTTTGGAGCAGAAGTTCAAAGAAGAATTATGATAGGCACATATGTGCTTTCTGCTGGATATTACGACGCTTACTATTTAAAAGCATTAAATGTTCGCAAGCTCATTAGGCAGGACTATATAAATGCTTTTAAAGAGGTAGATGCAATTCTTACTCCTGTTGCTCCTACAACAGCATTTACAATAGAAGAAAGTAAAAAATTTGACCCAGTAACGAACTATTTACAAGATGCCTTTACAGTTCCAGTAAATTTAGCGAAACTCCCTGCAATTTCAGTGCCTGTGAAAACAGCAGCAAATGGACTGCCGATAGGATTACAGCTTATTGGGAAAGATTTTGATGAAGAAACACTTTTTAGAAGTGCATATGTGCTGGAACA
>CAMEZN010000183.1 GCA_945947845.1 uncultured Mucispirillum sp.
TGGGAGCAGATGTAACAAATACATCAGCAACTACAATTAACAATAACCTTGTTAAATTTGTAGATAGTGCAGCTGGCTCAGGTGATAGAGCAGTAGCAGGCACATTTGTTATCCAAGGTGCAGTATTAGGCAGTGATTCTAACCTTACATTTGTAGGTGATGAAGGTGTATTAAGTGGTTTAGGTGTTACACAAATCCAAAAAGCAACTGATTCAGCATTAAATGTAAGAGTGCAAGATGCCCACACTGGTGCTTTTATTGGTGAAGATACAGTAACAGACGGCAGACTTCGCAATGTTATCCAAGGGGTTGATATTGATATCGTTCCATCATCTGCTGCAAATATTTCATTTGATACTGCAACAAATACTATGAAATTCTTAGCAAAAGCAGACCCAGAAGTTGCATTCCTGCACATTAAAGATAATGCAACAGTAGCAGCAATAGGTGCTAACGAAGGTCAAACACTTGATATTTCTATTGGCAGACTTGATACTAAATCTATGGGTATAGATGGTGTTAATGTTGCAACTTTTGATGATGCTCAAAACTCTATTACAAAACTTGATATGGCACTTGAACAAATATCAAAAGCAAGAGCAACAGCAGGTGCTCAAATGAACAGGTTAGAATACACAATTAATAACCTGAATACAACAAGGGAAAACATGGTAGCAGCTGAAAGTCGTATCCGTGACTTAGATATTGCTCAGGCATCAAGTGATATGGCTGCACAACAAGTATTAATGCAGTCAGCAACTGCAATGCTTGCGCAGGCTAACCAAATCCCAAGCTATGCAATGCAGTTATTAGGTTAATATTAAAAAGGGTTTTGTTTTTTATAAACAAACCCTTTGTATACCTATATGTAGAACATAGGGGATAAGTGTTTTTTAATGCGCAAAAGGCAGGTGATTTATGGGTAATATATATAAAGTGTCATCAATTGATGCACAATTACGAGATATGCCAAATAATCCCATGCCCCATAATAAAAAAGAAATGGAGCGAGCTAAAAATGATAGCGATACCAGTTTTAGCGATATTAATGAAGTAAGGCAGCAGTGTTTAAATTTTAATAAAGCATGCCTTGCAAGTAAAACTGAAAGTATTGCATATATTCGCAAAGAAATGCAGAATATAGTGCATAATATTAAGTTTTCTGGAATGTTCATTATAAAAGATATATCTTTTAATGAGCAGATACAAGCACGGCAGATTTTAGAAGGCTGACTTATATTCTTTTCATATGCGTCCTTCTACTTGTAAAAGTAGGTAAAGCTTCACTGATTATATGTGGGGCATTATAAATAAAAAGACTGCTCTTTTTTAAAAAAGAGCAGTCTTTTTTATAATATTCTTGAATATCACTAAGTTGTGTGTTATTATATACAATATTATTATAAAAGTATTTATTAATTATAAAAAGTATAGTATTATATTCAGGTATTATGGAGTGTATTATGAAAACATATTCAGACCTTATCCAGCTTCTTCAATCAAAAGGGTTTACAGCAGAAGAAGCAGAGAGTTTTGTTAAAATTGAAAAAAATATGAAAGGAGCATCAGGAGCTGATAATTCTGCTGAATGTGGTGATGATGTTTATTCCTTTTATGAAAGCCGTTCTATGCTTGAAATTGACCCTACAAAGGCATGGTAAACATAAATCTTATAATATTAAGTTTATTTTATTTATATTTTTAGCCTAAAAATATTTGTAAATATATTTTTCTTATATTTATTTTTCTTGTATATTATGTATTATTTTTATGTAATTTTCTTGTAAAAGATTATTTTTTATGATATTTTTATATAGTTTCAAAATCACTAAATTTTTTTATTATTTAATTTTTTAATAATAAAAAATTTGTTATTATATTTTAACAAAAGGTGTTATGTGAATAAAATATTATATGCAGCATTATTTTTTATTTTAATTTTAGGGTTAATAAGTTGTAAAAAAGATAATGATGTATCAAAAGAGGCTGATATGAGTAGTGGAAAAACAGATAAAATCATTATTGCTCATCGTGGAGCAAGCGGTTATTTACCAGAACATACTCTTGCATCAAAAGCATTAGCTTATCAAATGGGTGTTCCATTTTTGGAGCAGGATTTAGCAATGACAAAAGATAATCATCTTGTAGTTATCCATGACCATTTTCTTGACAGAGTTACAGATGTTGCAGATAAATTTCCGGGAAGAACAAGGGCTGACGGCAGATATTATGTTATAGACTTTACACTTGATGAAATAAAAAGTCTAAACTTTATGGAAGGTTTTACTGTAAAAGACGGTAAAAGAGTGCAGGATTACCCGGGCAGGTTTCCAATGGGTAAGTCTACTTTTGAAGTGCATACTTTTGAAGAAGAAATAGAGTTTATCCAAGGTTTAAATAAAACATTGGGAAAAGATGTAGGTTTATATGTAGAAACAAAAGCACCATGGTTTCATAAACAGGAAGGGAAGGATATTTCTAAGGCTACATTAGAAGTGTTGAAAAAATACGGGTATACAACAAAAGACAGTAATGTATATTTCCAGACATTTGATTTTCCTGATTTAGTTTATGTAAGAGAGAAGTTAATGGTTGATATGGATATTGATTTAAAAACTGTTATGCTTTTTGCAGAAAACTCATGGAATGAAACATATGAACAGCTGGATAATGGTTCATGGGTTCCTTTTGATTTTGAAAAATTAAGAACACCAGAAGGTATGGCACTTGTTGCAAAATATGCAGATGGTGTAGGTCCTAGTAATGATATGGTTATTGATGGGGCTGCTTCTAAAAAAGGAAATATTGTAATAACTGATTTTGTAAAACTGGCTCATGATAATAATATGGTTGTTCACCCATATACAGTCAGGAAAGATAAACTGCCAGCATATGTGGATAATGTAGATGAACTTTATGAAGCTATACTATATCAGGCAGGAGCAGATGGGTTATTTACAGATTTTCCTGATTTAGGGCTTAATTATATTAAAAATCATAAGTAAATTATATTTGATTTATAGAATATATATAAGGCAGATTATTTAATCTGCCTTTTTTATTTTTATCAGGCAAATAGATTATATAATGTATAAGTTATTTTTATATACTAAAATATGCACTTCTTTTGTATACATGGTTTTAACCCTGTATAAATGCAAAAAAGGAACAGTTTTAACTATTCCTTTTTTATATTTACGGAAAGAGAGGGATTCGAACCCTCGGTGAGTTGCCCCACACACGCTTTCCAGGCGTGCCCCTTAAACCAGACTCGGACACCTTTCCATTATAATCTAATTTATTAAGAAGTATATTTGTATAAAAGAATAAGAAAAAAATCAAGCAGTAATTTAAAATATAAATATATTAATTGATTTTACGATGTTTATATAAATATTCATCTATTACAGCTACAATAGATGAAAGTCTTGTTAAATTTTTATTTAAATCTTCATATACTCCTGTATAATCATGGCTTTCCGCCATAAAACCAATACGGGAGAATTCATCACCTAAATGTTCTAATTCATCTATTACCTGTTGTTCAAAGCCACAGCCACTTTCATATATTATTTTAAAAAGCCCATGTGCTTTATAAAGACAATCAAGCACATAATCAAGTTTTCCTATATCGCTTAAATTATTGAAATCATTTATATCCATAATGCCACCTTCAATAAAGATTATGCTTTACCGACTCTTTCTAATATATTAGTTCCAAGCTGTGCTTTTTCTTTACTTTTTACTGCCTGTTCAATAGATTTTTCCATGGCTAATTCAGCTTTTCTTCTTTCTGCTTGTAATTCTGCATATTTTCTACGTCTTTCCTGCACTGCTTCAAAAGCTGCCATTTTCCTTTCATAATTACGCAAATCAACCATAATAGCCATATATGCAGCAATACCAAGTATAGCCATTAAAATATCAATTTTATCCATAAATATCCTCACCTATACAGTAAAGTATATGCTTTTTCTGCACAAAGTATCACTGTATACATATATACTTGCTATCGGCAGTAATATGATTTACTTAATAGATAATTATTATTAAATTAATATAATTTATAAATAAATATTTATCAAGCTATAAAAAACTATTGCAAACAAAAATAATATAGTAAATAATAATGATATATTAAATTGTGGGAGTATGGTATGAAAAGATATATTATTTCTATGATGTTTATTTTATTAATTCTTACAGGCTGTGAAGCACTTGGTATTAAACAGGCAGATAGTGCTTCAAATGAAAATTCATCACAAGGTCAGGAGAAAGCTGCTGAACAGTCTGTTTCATTTGATAATCAGATGAGTGCTTCAAGTGGTCAAAATGCTGCTTCTGAAGAAATATTAAACCTGCAAAAAGAAATAGATGAACTTGTTAGTGCTGTTAATGCAAAAGATATTGCACTAACAGAACTTGAAAATAAATTGAAACTTTTAGAAGATGAAAAACAGCAGACAGCTGCAAAAGCAGCTTCTGTGGAAGCTGAGCTGGTTGATTTAAAAGATTCTATAAGCACTAATAACCAGTATCGTAATATTGCCATTATTGTTGCTTTAATTTCTTTATTGCTTAATATTTTGCTGGCATATATTATTATAAGGTCTCGTATGAGAAATAAAAGAGCAGCTTTACCGCTTGCAAACAATGCTATTCAGTCTTATAATGAAGAA
>CAMEZN010000184.1 GCA_945947845.1 uncultured Mucispirillum sp.
AACTTTTACTGATTAATTTATGATTTTAAACTATTATACATATAATACTATCATTGGCAGTTTAAATATTACTGCCGATGATTTTTATGTAAGACATGTGTCAATAGGGAAATATGGCAATAGTAATCATATTTTTAAAGAAACAGAAATAATAAATAATGCTTTTAATCAGATAGAAGAATATTTATGCGGCAGTCGCAAAGAATTTAATATAAACATTAAATATGAAGGCACTAATTTTCAACAAAAAGTATGGCATTCATTATTAAACATTCCTTATGGCAATACAATATCCTATAAACAGCTGGCAGATATAATTTTTTCTCCAAAAGCATACAGGGCAGCAGGTTCTGCATGTAGTAAAAATCCGCTTCCTATAATTATACCATGCCATAGAGTTATACATTCTAATGGCAGTATTTCTGGCTATGCTCTTGGGTCAGAAGTTAAAGCATATCTATTAAATTTAGAAAAAAATAGCCTTATATAATAAAAATTATTGCAATTTAAAATTTATTATAGTAAACTCTTTTCGTAAAAATGAAAGGAGCATTGTTATGAAATTAAGTGCAAGAAATCAATTAAAAGGAACTATAAAAGAAATTGAAAATGGTGCAGTAAATGCTATTGTTAAATTAGATATTGGCGGTGGTAATATTATTTCTGCAACTATTTCTATGGACGCTGTTAAATCATTAAATTTAGCAGTTGGTAAAGAAGCTTATGCTGTAATTAAATCTACATCAGTTATGGTTGGAGTAGAGTAATTATATTAGCCGAAATGGTGGAACTGGTAGACACGCAGGTTTCAGGTACCTGTGGGGTAACACCTGTGGGGGTTCAAGTCCCCCTTTCGGCATTATATACAATATATATAAGTTTTTTTTTATAGTTAGAAGATTTTATATATATTGTATTGTTGTAATAAATATAGTGTGTGAGGTTATATAGGAATGCCGATGAATTTTATGTATAATATGTTTTCAAGTGATTTAGCAGTGGATTTAGGCACAGCTAATACTCTTATATATGTTAAAGGCAGAGGGGTTGTTTCAAGTGAACCGTCTGTTGTTGCAATAAATAGTAATACAAAAGAAATTTTAGCAATAGGGCAGGAAGCAAAAAATATGCTTGGTAGAACTCCTGCAAATATTAGTGCTGTCAGACCAATGAAAGATGGGGTTATAGCTGATTATGATACTACTGAAAAAATGATAAGATATTTCATACTGAAAGTGCATAATCGTAGAAGCCTTGTTCGTCCAAGAATGGTTATATGTATTCCATCTGGTGTTACACAAGTTGAAAAAAGAGCTGTTAAAGATTCAGCAATTCAGGCAGGAGCAAGAGAAGTATATTTAATAGAAGAACCAATGGCTGCTGCAATTGGGGCTGGGCTTCCTATTCAAGAACCATCAGGCAATATGGTAGTAGATATAGGTGGCGGCACAACAGAAGTTGCAGTTATTTCTTTATCAGGTATTGTATATGCAAACTCTGTTAGAGTTGGCGGCGACGAAATGGACGATAATATTGTGAACTATATTAAACGTCAATACAACCTTTTAATAGGAACAGCTACCGCAGAAGATTTAAAAATTAAACTTGGTTCAGCTTTCCCATTAGAAAATGAAATAAAAACAGAAATCAAAGGCCGTGATTTAGTTACAGGTATTCCTAAAACAATAGAAATTTCTGATTCTGAAATTAGAGAAGCTCTAAAAGAAGCTATTGCAAAAATAGTTGATGCTGTTCGCATAGCGTTAGAGCAGACTCCGCCTGAACTTTCAGCAGATATTGTGGATAGAGGTATTGTATTAACTGGTGGTGGTGCATTACTGAAAAATCTTGATAAACGATTATCTCATGAAACAGGCTTACCTATTATAGTGTCTGATGACCCGCTTAAAGCTGTTGCATTGGGTTCTGGCAGAGTGCTTGATGATTTAGAACTGCTTAAAAAGGTTGCAGTAGAATAAAAAATGTTTAAGTGGAAAAGACTGTTTCTTGTAATCATTATTATACTGCTTATTATAATAGTGCAGGCAAGAAATATTAATGTGGAAGGTCCATTTCGTGGGTTATTAGGAAATATTTTAAACCCAGCTATTTTTCTTACAAATAAAGTATTTTCAGGTATCGGTAATATTTGGAATTCTTATGTTAATTTGGTGAATGTCCAAAAAGAGAATGAAGAGTATAAAAAGTTGATTGATAACTTAACTCTTGAAAATACTTTATTATCAGAAAAACTTAGCCAAAGTGAAAGGCTGCAAACTCTTCTTAGATTATATAGAACTTACGATTTCAAACAAATGCCAGCTAATGTTATTGGGGTAAGTGATGGCTATATGAAAAATATAGTTATTGATGCTGGTAATATTGATGGTGTTGAAAAAAATGACCCAGTAATAGGGTTTCAGGGTTTAGTAGGCAGGGTATCTAACACTTATGCAACAAGTAGTGAAGTAGATGTTATCTTAAATATATCATCTAATGTTAGTGTAATGAACAGCAGGACTCGTGTTTCAGGAATTATGCGAGGCGATGGTAAAGGACGGCTGTATGTTGATTATTATGACAGGTTAGATGATGTTCGTGTCGGTGATGTATTTGTTACATCAGGACTTGGAATGTTATACCCAAAAGGTATAAGGATAGGTAAAGTATCGGAAATAGTTCGTGATAATACAGGTCTTTTTCAGAAAGTATTTATAGAACAATCCGAAGATTTTTATAAATTGGAACATGTTTTCGTTATTAAAAATAATTCAAAATAGATATGTATCTATTATATTAATACTTATTTTATGTTATGTAGTTTCTCACACTACTTTTCATTTTTTATCAAATGTGAATTTTTCTATAATTATTTATATGCTTATTTCTTCTAAAATAAATGAAGAAACATATCTTCCTTATTCTATTATTTTTGGTTTATATTCTGATTATTTAGCAGATTCATATATTGGTTTGAATATATTATTTTTCTTATTTTTATCAATTACTAAAATGTTTGCTGAATATAAATTTGATTTAAAAACATCTTTCTCTTTAACAATATTTAGTTTGTTTGCAATATTATCATACAATATCTTTTTTTCTATTATATTAGGGTATAATATTATATTATCATTTACATATATATTAAAAATAAGCTTAATTGACTTTATTATTTATTTTATTATTTATTATTTAATGGAGTTTAAAAGTGCTTTTCGCAGCATTAAAAGATGATATTTTAGGTTATTATAGAAAAAGAATTATTCTATTTTTTGCAATTTTTGTGTTTATATCCTGCATTTTATTTGCAAGGCTTTTTATATTG
The DNA here is from genome assembly GCA_945947845.1 of uncultured Mucispirillum sp. Taxonomy (GTDB): domain Bacteria; phylum Chrysiogenota; class Deferribacteres; order Deferribacterales; family Mucispirillaceae; genus Mucispirillum. The sequence continues at coordinate 3,329 of CAMEZN010000184.1, forward strand.
CAGGTTATTCAGTATGAACAACTTTCTGTTGATGCAAATAGAAATAGGATAAAAACAAGAGAAATAATAGCAGAACGTGGCTTTATATATGATTCTAAAATGAACCTTCTTGTAAGTAATACACCATCGTATGACCTTGTTCTAAACAAAGATGATATAAGACGAGGTGATGATATTAAAGGTATGCTTAAAAGAGTGCAGGAAGTTGTTGATTTTGATATGGATAAAGTCTTAAAGGACTTGAAAGATAAGAAAATACCATCAGTTTTAATAAGCAGAGGTCTAAACCTTTCAGATATAGCATATTTTGAAGAATATTCTGATAATTTTGCAGGTTTAAGTGTTGAACTTCATTCTGTTAGAAAATATGCAGATGGGCTTTCTTTCAGCCATATTTTAGGTTATGTAAGTGAAGCAACTCCTTATGATATAGAAAAAAATAAAGATATTTATAAAAGGGGAAGTTACATAGGCACTATGGGGGTAGAACTTCAATATGAAGAAGAACTTAGAGGAAGACCCGGTTCTATGGAAATTGAAAGAGATGCAAGAGGAAGAATTGTTGATATATTAAAAGAAAACCCAGCAACAGCAGGCAATGACCTTGTGCTTACTATTGATTCAGAATTACAGCAGTATGCAGCAGAAGTTATGGAAGATAAAAAAGGGGCTGTTGTTATTTTAGATATTTCAGATAATTCTTTATTAACATTATATTCTGCCCCAAGCTATGATTTAAATATGTTTACACCATATTTAAATGAAACAGAGTGGGAAAGAATACATAGAGATAAAAGAAGCCCATTAATAAACAGACCAATAGAGGGGCAGTATTCGCCGGGTTCTGTATATAAAGTAGCAATGGCACTGGCTGGGTATGAAGAAAAAGCAGTAACACCTGAAACAACTTATAAATGTCTAGGAACATTTTATTTAAATTCATATTTTTCATACAGGTGCTGGAAAAGAGCAGGGCATGGAAAAGTGAATATGCAGGAAGCTCTTGCTCAATCATGTGATATTTATTTTTATAATTTAGGACTTTCTCTTGATATTGATAAAATGGAATATTATTCAAAAATATTATCTCTTGGAGAGTTAACCGGTATAGATTTACCTAATGAAAAAACAGGTATCTATCCATCTAGAAAATGGAAAAAAGCTGCAAGGGGTGATATATGGTATCCGGGAGATACTGTAAATACATCTATTGGTCAAGGATATATGACAGCAACACCATTACAGATTGGAGTAATGATGAGCGGAGTATTTAATGGTGGTAAAATATATAAACCAAGAATATTAAAAGGTATTATTGACCAGAATACTGGTGAGTATACAGAAAGA
>CAMEZN010000185.1 GCA_945947845.1 uncultured Mucispirillum sp.
TATTCTTTTGACCTTCTGCCCTTTCAACTGGCACATCAATATTAGGTTTTGGCACATCAGGCACAGCAATTTCAGGAACAGTCTCATTAGGAGTAAGCGGCACTTTAATATCAGGTAAAACTAACGGGTCATCAGCCCCTTTTGGACGGAAAGGTTTTTCATTAGCTTTTTTATTCTCCACCTGCTGTTTATCAGCTTCTGCTTTCTTTGTTTCTACACTGGCAGTTTCTTTTTTTACTTCCTTTTGCTGCTCTTTTTTTACATCTTTTTTTGGTTCAGGTTTCTTTGTAACAGTTTTTGGCTTTGGTTTCTGCTGTTTTTTAGGCTGTTCCTTCTTCTGTTCTAATGTTTTATAGTCCACAATAGACACTGGTATTACTTCCTTTTTTTCCAGTTTCTTCTCAGGTAAAGGAACAGCAAATAACCCTAAATGAATAATAAGTGATACAACTAATAATACAGCCAGTAAACGCACAGTTTATTTAGCTTCCTCAGTAGCTATTGCAAACCTTGTATAATCTGCACTTTTTGCCTTATCTATTACAAAAACTACCTTGCCATGCAGCGATTTTTCATCTGCCTCTATAACAATAAGTGCTTCTGGGTTTACTTCTTTTAATACTTTTAGTCTGCCTTCAAGTTCTTCATCTTTTACAGCTTCACCATCTAAAAATAATGCACCTTTGCTGTCAACAGCTATGCGGATATTTTTCTTTTCTTCTACTGCTTCGCCTTTTGCTTTTGGTAAATCAACCTTAATTGATGATGGTGTAACAAATGATGTAGTTACTGCAAAAAATATAAGCAAAATAAATACTACATCTATTAACGATGTAATATTTATCATAATATTTGTATCTTTCTTTTCACTACGAAAACGCATATACTAACCTAAATATTATTTTTCATCTTCTTTAAAAAGCAGGTTCATCACTTCTGATGATGCTTTTTCTAATGCTGCTCCAATAGCATCTGCCCTTGCTTTTGCTATAAAATAAAATATTTGAGCTGGAATAGCAACAACAAGACCTGCAGCAGTAGTTAACAGTGCTTCTGCAATACCTGATGATAATGCTTCTGCACTTCCAGTGCCCTGTAATGCTATTACATCAAATATCTTAATCATACCTAAAACTGTCCCTAAAAGACCAAGCAGTGGAGCAATAGCAACAATAGTCTGTAAAGATGGTAAAAACTTATCTAACTTTGAAGCCTCACTTCTGCCAGATTCTTCTGCCACTTCTAAAAGCCTTGATAATGGTAAATCCGTATTTGTTATAATTGTTTCAGATATTCTTGCAAGAGCTGATTTATTAGCTTTACAAACTTCTACTGCTTCATTTATATTTCTCTTTTTTAAAAGATTAACAAGCTGTTCATAAAATGCCTTAGGCACATATTTTTCTTTACGAAGGCTTATAAGCCTTTCTAAAAATACTGCCAAAGCAATCACAGAAAGTAATATGATGGGATACATTGTAATACCACCTTTCTGTATTAATTCCCACATCTTGTCCTCCTAAATTATTTATTATTTTTTCTACTAATATTCACTTTTTGATTTGAAGTAGATTTTTCGTTTTTAATATTATATTCTTGCAGCATTTTTTCTATCACTGCTAATTCTTTTTTCATTTTTCTTTTAGTATAAGATGCTTTTGCACCAATTAAGTTTTGAGAAGCATACTTTTCTTTTGGAAAAAGATAATATCCTTTCATAAAACTTATTGCAGATTCTGCTGTTTTACCAGTTTCAAACTGATTTTTACCTATCCGCCATAATGATGCAGAGCGAACAGCAGGAGTAGAAGTTTTAGATAATTCTTCAATATATGCTGCATGTTTATCGTAATCTTTTTTATCTGATAAATCAATAAACCTTAAATAACCAGCCTGCCAAAGATTTGGTGAACTTTCTTTTAACTGCTCTGATGCCCAAAGCACATCTTCTGCACTGCTGCTCATACCTGCCACTCTGCTGTATGCAGGTTTTGAAAAACGTTTACTTGTTTTTGCCACTTCTTTATATATTTCCATAGCCTTATTTTTATTAATATTTTCCATACACTCAGCTTTCATAAATAAAGCATCTTCTGCTGCTGCTCCACCTTTTGCTATAATCTTATCTGCATCATCAACACAATTATCATACCTGCCAGTTAACCTGAAAAGTTTTGCTCTTGTTTCAAGCACATCTGGATAAAATTTTGACTGCGGATAATTATCCATAAAAAAGTTTACATAGCCAATAGCTGTATTTGGAGAATTAACTTCCAAAGAATATGCAGCAAACTCAGAAATAATCATATCCTTATTTTCAAACTCACTGCTTTTTTCAATATAGCTTAATTTATCATCAATAAAAGCCTTACCCTTTTTCTCTTTTTTAGCAATTTCAAAAAGCCCGCTTAATGATTCATAAATATAATCACCTGAAATAATTAATGAATTATAGTCTGCCTTTGCAGCTTTCGTCTTATTATATGCTGCTAAAAGTTTTGCTCTTTCTAACTTAAACTCAGGTGATAAATTCTTTAAGCCTTCCATATAAGCTAATGCTTTCCTGCCTTCCCCTGCTAAAATAAGCTGCTGGATACCATTAGAAAATATGCGAATATCACTTTTATTTTTCTTCATAATATTTTCAGCATCAAGCACTCTTTTTTCTTTAAAAAGGCTCATCATCAGTAAAAACTCAGAATCAGGTGTTGATTTTTTTATTTTTACAAGCTCAGAAAGTGCACTTTTATACTTTTTATCATTATAATATACATTTGCTTTAATAAGCCTTGACCTGTCATCTGTTTTATTTTTTACATACTCAAATGCTTTTTCTTCATTATTTAATGCAAGATATAAATCACCTTTTAATACTTCGCAGTATGAAGCTGTGCAGTCATCAACAAGCATAAGTGCTTCATCATATTTTGATTTTAAAAAATATATCTGAGAAAGCATAAATTTTGCAAGCATAAGTTTTTCAGTATCACTGCCAGAATTAACAAACTTATTAAAATTATACTCTGACCTGTTTATATCTAAATGCAGGCTTGCCATACCCTGATAAAAATATGATGAATTAATCAACTCTTTATTAAAACCTATCATAGAAAAGAAAAGCATAGAGTTTGCATAGTCTTTATCTTCAAAATACTTAATACCAGTATAAAAATATACATAATCATTATTAACTCTATCTTTAAATTTAAAATTTTGCAGAAATTCAGATGTTATTTTATCAAATTTCTCACTAACAGCATAAAAAAGCAATGATAATTTTTCATTATCATTTTTAATATTTATAACATTATCACTTGCAGCAGAAAGTTTATTCTCAGCAATGTTGATTTTTGCACTAAGCAGATAATATACATCATTTTTTGGCAGTGTTTCTATATATTTCTTTGCTTTTTCCAGCTTTCCACTCATAATCAAACTATCTGCCACAAGTGGTGTAACACTTGTATCTGTAATATTTCCTGCAATTTTTTCAATATCTTTATACCGCTTTAAAAAATAATAGCATGTAATACGAATATTTTTATATACTGGATAATCTGCTTCTAAAACAGGATAATTATTTAAAAGCTGAACTATATCTTCAAACCTGTCTTTTGAATAAAGATATTCTATCCATTTAGCAAGAGAATACTCTGTAAAATCACTGGCAAGAGATGCAGTTTCTTCCATTAAATCATATCTTTTTAATTCAGAAGCTATTAAAAATAAAGCATCTTGTGCAAGCATAGAATACTCACCGTCTGTTTGGAGCACTTCTAAAAGCACATCTACTGCTTCTTTTTGACTGCCGGTATAGAAAAGACTTAATCCATATAAAAATCTTGTTTCTACTGCATACTCACTTTTTTGCAGTTTTTTTTCAAAACGAATATATGAATTTACTGTATCAATATATGCTTTATTTAAGAATAATTTTACAACATTATTACGAAGAGCCTTTGCACCAACAAATAAAGATGTAAAACGAGCTGAATTTGGGTCTTTATAAATATTTCCCGGTTCATCAGTATTATAATCCCTTTTATCACCACTTGATAACTCTGCTTTTCGTTTTTGCAAATAAATATCCATCTGGCTTGGCATACTAAAATTAAACTGAATAGCAGTATAACTTGGCCTTACCCTAAAATTAGTTATTTCCTGCCCTGTAAAAGCATAATTTGGAACTGTAACCTGAGCATACACACTGGTTGTAAATATCAATAAAAATATAAATGTAAAAGAAAGGAATCTATTTATCACCATATATCCCCTAATTTTTGTATCTGTTCTAATGCTTTATAATCTGTTCTATCCATCAAAAGTGGTGTGATAGATATATAATTTTCACTTAATGCACCATCATCAGTCCATTTATCAATATGTTCTGGTGCCCGGAAATCTGCAAGCCAGTAAAAATCTTCACCAAAAGGGTCTACCCCTTTATCATAATTTAAAAGATATGAATACTGTGAAGCTTTTGTCCACCTAATACCTTTTATTTCTTCTTTTTTCAGTGGTGGAATATTTATATTATACAAAAGGCTTGTTTTAGGTATTAGATGAGCTTTCTGTATAAAATCTTTCAT
>CAMEZN010000186.1 GCA_945947845.1 uncultured Mucispirillum sp.
AAGAAAAAAGAAAGTTAATATAAAAGGATAATTTGTGGCAGAATATGATGTTATAATTGCAGGGGCTGGTCTTGCTGGCAGTGAAGCTGCTTATCAGCTGGCAGAAAGCGGATATAAAGTTCAGCTTATAGAAATGAGGCCTTTAAAAACTACACCAGCCCATGAAACTGATAAATTTGCAGAGCTTGTATGCTCTAACAGTTTAAAATCATTAGATATTACAACAGGCAGCGGGCTTTTAAAAAAAGAAATGATGCTTTATGGCTCATTTCTTTTACAGACTGCTCTTAAATGCAGTGTGCCCGCAGGCGGTGCTCTTGCTGTTGATAGAGTATTATTTTCTAATATTATTACCGATACTATAAACAGTCATAAAAATATTACTGTGATACATAAAGAAGTAACAGAACTTCCTGTAAATACAGATATTCCTTTTCTTATTGCAACAGGTCCACTTACAAGCGATGTTTTAGCAGAGAATATTAAAGAATACTGTGGCGGAGCATTATATTTTGCTGATGCTATAAGCCCTATAATAGATGCAGATACTATTGATATGGAAAAAGGTTATTTCCTTGGCAGATATGGCAAGGGTGGTGATGATTACTTTAATATTCCATTAACAGAAGAAGAATATAATATATTTTATGATGATATTATGGCTGCTCCAAAAACAGCTTTTCATGATTTTGAAAAGATTTCATATTTTGAAGGCTGTATGCCTGTGGAAGTAATGGCAGAAAGAGGAAGGCAGACATTAACTTTCGGGCCTATGAAACCAGTAGGGCTTGAAGACCCAAAAACAAATATCCGCCCTTATGCTGTTGTGCAGTTAAGAAAGGAAAATAAAGAGGGAACAGCATATAATATGGTGGGTTTCCAGACAAAAATGACAATAGGTGCACAAATTGAAATTTTCAGGAAAATACCTGCCTTAAAAAATGCAGAATTTTTAAGGTTTGGCTCAGTTCATAGAAATACATATATTGAAAGCCCGAAGCATATTTCAAGATATTTTCATTTTAATAATAATGAGAATTTATTTATTGCTGGTCAAATTACTGGGCTTGAAGGATATAATGAATCTATTGCTGGCGGTTTAATTGCTTCAATGCAGATTAGAAGGCTTTTAGAAAATAAACCATTTTTAGATTTTCCAGCAGGCACTGCTTTTAGCTGCTTATCTGAATATATTTCTGGTATTTCTGAATTTTCAAGTGGAAAAAAATATGTGCCTTCTAACTTTCATCTTGGAATGCTGCCAGCCCTTGAAAAGAAAGTGCGGGATAAAAAACTAAAAAAACAAATACAGGTAGAAACTGCTTACCAAAAGGCAGAATTGTTTTATAAAGAAAATTATGGAAATAGATAATGCAATAGAAGAATTTATAAATTTTGTTCGTGTAGAAAGAGAATACAGTGAACATTCTGTTACAGCTTATGCAAAAGATTTAAGCGAGCTTTCTATTTTTGCACATGATGAGAAAGTGCCTGACGATGTTAAATCTCTTGATTTTTTTATGCTTCGTGGTTTTATTACCACTCTTTATGACAGAGAGCTTTCTAAATCAAGTATTGAACGAAAAATATCAACTATTAAATCATTTTTTAAATTTTTATACAGGCGGGGTATTATTGAAGAAAACCCTGCAAGAATGTTAAAATTTCCTAAAAAAGAAAAATATCTGCCTACTGTCTTTAATGTTGATGACATATTTACCCTTTTAGAATTACCAGATAAATCTACCCCTATGGGTATGAGAGATTCATTAATATTAGAGCTTTTGTATGGCACTGGTGTTCGTGTATCAGAACTTGTTGGGCTTGATAGAAGTGCTGTTGATTTAAATGGTATGCGGATACTTGTTCGCGGTAAAGGTAAAAAAGAACGGATTGTGCCCCTTGCTCCTGAGCTTATCTCTCTTATTAAAGATTATTATAAAGTAATGTATGATATTGTTGCTGATAACAGAATAGTAGACAGCGATGCCTTAATTATAAACAGGCTTGGCTCTCGTATGACAGATAGAACTGTCAGGCGGGTAGTAGAAGCATATCTTAAAAAAGCAGGTCTTCCACTTGATTATTCACCCCACTCTTTCAGGCATACTTTTGCAACCCATCTACTTGAAGGCGGTGCAGATTTACGCTCTATACAGGAACTTTTAGGCCATGAATCACTAGCAACTACTCAAAAATATACACACAGCGATTTAGCTTCACTTTTAAAAGTGTATGATGAATCTCACCCTATGGCAAAAAAAGATAATCAGTAAAATATTACAGCTTATACATTTATCTAATATATAAATTAGTAAATATTTCTAAAAATTTCATAAACAGCATATATTTTTTTATTAGTCATATTTTTATAAACATATATTTCCAAGCAGAATAAGTAAATTATATTTAAGGATAATGTCTTTTCAAAAGTATTTAATATATATTAATATTTTTTACTTCTCCTATAAACTAATTGAGTTTATTTTTCATATATATCATTTATTATTTTTTATTATTAGAAATATTCTTTATTATAAGTAAGTTATAAACTAATAAAAATTTTTTTATTTTTTTGAAATTTTTTTATTGACTTTTATTATCAATAATGATATTAATAATCATCGGCAGAGATGAAAGTTATTAAAGCCGAAATGAATTAGTATATAAGGAGTTTTCAGCTAGATATTTTTAGCACACAGACTTATTAATGATAAGTATTTACAATATGTAAGATTTTTCCGTTCTTACAATCCTCCCATATTTTTGCACAATTAAAATCAGCAGGTCGGCACACCCTGCTGTTTTTGTTTCTACTTTTATAAAAACACTTTTAAAATATATATGCTTGTGGTATCTTTATATAGTATTTTATTTGTGAGGCTTGTATGTATTCAAAAGTGCCCGGTGCAGAACTTATCAACAGACTTAAAAAGTTTACTACTTTTATGGATATGACTGATGATACTTGGAGATATATTTTTATATTTAATCCAGTAAATATTTATTATTTCACTGGCTCTATGCAGGACGGTATATTATTTATTCAAAGAGATGAAGAACCTGTATATTTTGTTAAAAGAAGTATCCAAAGAGCTTTTGAAGAAGTAAGATACTGTAAAGTTATGCCTTATAAAGAAATCTATGATATAAAAGAAGAGCTTTCACTTAACACTTTCTTTCCAGCCTTTACGGATAAAAGCTTTGTAACAATAAAACTTTTAGAAGAATTTAATGCCTGCTTTGAGTTTGGTAAAATTTATTCATGCGATACTGCATTAAATATGTGCAGAAGTGTTAAAAGTAAATATGAGCTTGATATACTTAAAGAAGCTGGTAAAATACATGCTGAAATTATGGCAAATACTGTGCCTGAACTTTTGACAGAAGATATTTCTGAAAGAGATGCCGCTTTACTTATTTTTAATGAATTTATTAAAAATGGTCATCAAGGTATTGTCCGTTTAGAAAGGCCTGAAATGGAGTTCCAGACAGTTAATGTGGCTTTTGGAGAAAGCTCTTTAAATATTTATAAATATGATATGCCGGCAGGTGTTACTGGCTTATATGCTTCTGCCCCATTTTTTGGAAGCAGTCATATTACATTAAAACAAAATGATTTAATTACTATACCTTCTGTGTTTGGTATTAATGGTTATCATTCAGCTGCTACATACTGTTATGCTTTTAACAGCTTAATAGACTATATCCGCAGGCAGCAGGAACACTGTAAAAACTTAAAAGATTTAGCTGTATCACTTTTAAAACCGGGAGCAAAGCCAAGCGAAATATATACAGAAATTATGGACAATATCCACCCAGAGATACAGGGCACATTCATGGGGCTTGGCGATAATACTCTTACACATCTTGGACGAGGCACTGGGCTTACAATTGATGAATTTCCAGTAATATCAAAAAATAATAGTATGCCACTTGCAGAAAATATGGTTGTTAATCTGGGGTTTTTCTCATCACTTGAAGGATATGGGGTTACAGGTATGCAGCATACATATATTGTAACAGCAGAAGGCGGAATATCTATTAACGGCAATGCTGATGAAGTTATAGTGGCAGGTAAATATTTATAAACTATATATTAAATGTTTTCATATCTGATATTGTTACATTATCGCTGTTTCTTGAAACAAGCACATTATCTTGAAAAAATGTTTTTAAGTTTAATGTATCTTTATAATGCAGCTTATTATGGTAGCATGCTCTTTCACATAACTTGCAGGAAATACATTTTGATGGGTTAAAAGTAATTTCTGTCCTTTCATCATTTATAAAAAGAGCACCAGTATTGCAAAATCTTGCACACATTCCACAATAGACACATGTTTCTTCTATCTCTATATTATTAAATAGAATATTAGTTTCCACTTCTAATTTTGTTATTCTGCCCAAAGACATTATACTATCTAAGAATATTTTTCTTCTTGCTGTTTCTTCATGGGTAAATTCTACTTTTGTCCTATCTTCTAATTTTTCTACTGTAAACATATCTGCACTTTTTAAAATACTTTCTTGCAGTGTATTTTTAAAAAAAGAAAACATTCCCCTTCTATTTACAGTAGGATTGGG
>CAMEZN010000187.1 GCA_945947845.1 uncultured Mucispirillum sp.
AGGGGGCTTTTTTCAAATGAATCTGGGCTTGGTTCTGCTCCGCTTGTTGCATCAGCTGCCCAGACTAAAAACCCTGTAAGGCAGGCCCTTGTTTCTGCTACTGGCACTTTTTGGGATACTGTTGTTTTCTGCCTGATAACTGGTATAGTAATAGTTTCAACTGTAATGAAATATCCAGAAGTTCATATGATGAATTTTAATAATGGTGGTCAGATGACTACTGCTGCATTTAATCAAATACCATATTTTGGCTCGTTTATACTGATTGTTGCATTAACAACTTTTGCTTATTCTACAATTTTAGGCTGGTCATATTATGGAGAAAGATGTGCAGAATATTTATTTGGAAGAAAAGCTATACTTCCTTATAAACTCGTATATATAGCTGTATTAATATTTGCACCTGTTCTTGCTCTTGATATGGTATGGACTATTGCAGATATTTTAAATGCTTTTATGGCAGTGCCAAATCTGATTGCTGTGCTGCTGCTTTCATCTCAGATATCAAAGGATACAAAGTTTTATATAGATAACATTGACCATATACATAATGAAGAAATACCAGTAGTTGATAAATAATAAAATAAATTAGAAAAATATACTTGATAAACAAATAAAAAAAGAATATTATCAAATGCAGTTTTTTAGATAAGGGAAGAAAAATGGTAAATGCGGTTTTGATTGAAGGTTTGATTTATGCAATGATGGTTCTGGGAGTTTTTATGACTTTTAGAATCCTTGATTTTCCAGATATGACAGTGGACGGCTCTTTTGCAACAGGTGCTTGTGTTGCAGCTATGTTTATAGTTAATGGCTCTGATTTATATTTAGGGTTAGTTGTGGCTATTATTGCAGGTATTACTGCCGGTGTATTTACTGCTCTTTTACATACTTTACTTAAAATTCCAAACCTTTTAGCTGGTATTATTACTATGACCATGCTTTATTCTATAAATACTCGTATTACTAATGGTATTAGTTTTGTTCCACTTCCTAATACAAAATATGATACAGCAGTTACAAATGCTGATAATGCAATTTCAGGTTTTTTTAGTAATTTTGGGGTAGAAATTAGTTCAAGCATTAGTATTCTTATATTTTTTCTGCTTTTACTTATTTATATTAAAATCCTTATAGATATATTTTTCAGAACAGATTTAGGTATTTCTCTTGGGGCATTAGGTTCTAATGAGCAAATGATATTATCTCAGGGTATGAATCCAAATGTATTAAAAGTATTAGGTGTTGGTATGTCTAACGGCCTTGTTGCATTAAGTGGTGCAATGTATGCTCAGTTTATTGGCAGTGCATCTGTGCAAAGTGGTCAAGGTATTATTGTTGTTGGACTTGCAGCTGTTATGATTGGTGAATTTTTAGTCCGCTCTAATAAGATATGGCTTATAACATTTGGTGTGATAATTGGTTCAATAATTTATAAGGCAATTATTTATTTTGGCTTAAAATATGGCTATGACATAGGGCTCGGACCTAATGACTTAAAACTTATTTCAGGTATATTAATTATATTAATTATTGTTGCCAGCAAATTGCAGAAAAAGAAAGGCGGCGGTAAACAAATTGCAGATAAAAAAACAAGCCCTGCTGTAACAAATGCAGCTTCTATTGTTGACAGTTTTATAAAAAGTATAACTTTTGTAGTTGATGGCTTTATAAATAAAACATATAAGTTTTGGTTTTTATCATTATATTTAATACTTTTTATATATCCTATGGTTTTATTCTTTAAATACTGCCAAAGCAGTAATAATTCTGTATGGACATTGATTTTTATACTTACTGTCCTGTTTGCTGTATTTCTCCATATTAAATTATTTTTAATGAGCAGGTTTGGTGCAGAAAGCAGACTGAATAAAGCTTTTAAGAAAATATCATTTGGAGTAAATAAAAGAAGTAAATCAGTTGCAGGAGCTAATACTGGTGATGATTATAAAGGTGATAATGTTTTAGTGCTGCAAAATGTGTCAAAAAGCTTTTTTGAAGGCACACCTGATGAAAAACATGTATTAAAAAACTTATCACTAACTGTTAATAAAGGTGATTTTATTACTATAATAGGCTCAAATGGTGCTGGTAAATCAACACTTTTTAATGTAATTGCAGGCACATACAAGGTTTCATCTGGTAATATTATATATAAAATGAAAAATATTACAAAAATGCCGGAATATTTAAAGGCAGCATTTATTGGCAGAATATTTCAAAACCCACTTCTTGGCACAAGTGGAGATATGGCATTAGAAGATAATATGATATTATGCCGTAAAAAAGGTTTTAAACTGCCAGTAATAAGCCTTAATAAAAAAGTAAGAAAAGAGTTTGCAGACCATGTATCTCGTCTTAATATGGGGCTTGAAAAAAGGCTTGCTGATAATGTGGGGCTTTTTTCAGGTGGTCAGAGACAGGGGCTTACTCTGCTTATGACAGCTATGAGCCACCCAGAAATTGTGCTTTTAGATGAACATACAGCAGCTCTTGACCCAGATAATTCTAACAGAGTAATGGAGCTTACTTTGCAGTTAAGGGAAGAATATGGTCTTACAATGATGATGATTACACATAATATGCAGCATGCTATTAAATATGGTAACAGGCTTTTAATGATGGATAATGGCGAAATAATTATGGATATTTCAGGAAAAGAAAAAGAAAACTTAACTGTTGAAGCTATTATGAAAAAATTTAAAGAAATTAGAAAAGATGAGTTAACTGACGAGAAACTTCTTTTAACAAGATAGGTTGAGTATGTTATTTAGTGATTTTATACAAGGTTTTTTATTAGAACTTGGCTTAGTAATGACTGTGGGGCTGCAAAGTGCTTTTATTTTAAAGCAGGGTATCCGCAGAGAGTATGTTATAGTAGCTGTTCTTACTTGTTTTTTTAGTGAAACTCTGCTTGTAACAATAGGTATTGCAGGTATGGGTGCATTAGTCCGCTCTATACCACATTTATATGAAATAATCACAGGTATAGGCATAGTTTTTCTGCTTTTTTATGCAGGGAAATCATTATATTCAGCAGTGAAGAAAAATGATTATATAGTTATAAATAATGATGATAAAAGGTTAGTATCTAAAAAAGAAGTTCTGCTTTCTGGGCTTGCTTTTGCTTTGCTTAACCCACATGTTATCATTGATACAACTATTATGGGCTCTCTTGCTGCTAATTTTTACCCACATCACTGGATATTTGGTTTCGGTGTTATTAGTGCTGCATTTTTTTGGTATGCTTTTTTAGGCACTATTGGTGCAACACTTGCAAAACCTTTAAACCACCCAAAAACATGGAAAGTGATTAATATTTTTATTGCAGTTTTATGTATATATATGGCTTCTCAATTTATTCAAAACTTTAATAATCCAAGCCATGAACACAGCCATATTAATTTATTCAGCATATTCGGAGTTGATGACAGCATAATAGAAGATATACATAATCATGAAGGGGAAGGACATATCCATGATGACCATATTCATGGAGACCATGACCATTCAGCAGAGCATAATCATGAAGATTTTACTCATGATGATAACCATGTTCATAATGATGAAACCCATGATGAACATAATCATAATGAATAAATATATATTATAAATATTTATTTTCTGATTTTTTTAATTATTTCAGTTGCTGCAATAATCAGTGCAAATAATGCGGGGAAAGTATTAATAAGCAGTTTATTAATACTTTCTATATCTGTGATAAAAAAATGTATAATAAGCAGCAGTTCAAAAAATCCTAAAACATATATTTGTTTGTAGATTATTATATATAATATATCTTTTAAATAGTTATTCTTTTGGGTTTCTTTTGTTTCTGAAATGTTTTCTTTAATAATTTTTGATTTTGTTTCATCACTTAATTCATCTGCATTAGCATAAGTCAGCCTGTATCTATTATCAAATAAAAGAAGTAAATATATAAATAAGCAGATAAGCACTAAACATGAGAAAAAACAGACTGCAAAATAAAGTATGGAGTATTCTCTGCTAAATATATATTCTGCAAGAAAAAATATGGTAAATACTGCAATTAAAGTTATTATAGTATTTTTTAAATTAAATTTAAGTCTCATAATAATAGTATAAAAGAAAATTTATAAAAGTAAATAGTCTATTGTAGATATATATATAGTATGATATATTGCATTATTTAGGGTGGATATATGAATAAGAGTATATGTATTATTTTGTTGTTATTTAGTATGTTTCATATGGCTTACGGCAGTTATATTATAGATAGTGAGATGATAGATAGTGAAAAGTATTTAGATTCTTATAATAACATAGATAAGTTTGCAGCAGCTTATGGAGTAGAAGCACGAATAGGAAATGAAAGTATTTTTTTAGATGATAAATTTGCAGGCAGATACCCATTTCCTATACATCTTGCTGTTATATTTAGTGATAATGAAAGGCTAAAAAAATATATCGGTATGGGTGCAGATATAAATAGAGAGCTTGAATACCCCGGAATGACTCCATTGATTTTAGCAGTTAAAAATAATAATAAGGAAGCTGTCAAGATA
>CAMEZN010000188.1 GCA_945947845.1 uncultured Mucispirillum sp.
TGGCAGAGAAGCAGAAGAATTTGAGCTTGATTGCATGAGAAAATATACAAGTATAATGTGTCTGCCTAATGTTGCACCACAGGAAGAATCATTTTATACATCAAAAGACCATCTTCTAAATCAAGAATCTCATGATGAGATGGTGGCATTATTTAATAAGTATCAGTTAGTGCTGGATAAAAAATATGGTTTATATTACGACCATATTTCTGTTGAATTTAAATTTATGTCATATTTGGCATATAAATCAGCAGAACATTTTCAAGACAGCACATTATATACTGCACTGCTTAATGAACAGCTTGATTTCCATAAAAACCATTTTGATAAATGGGTGGAAGATTTTTTTAAAAAAGTTCTTATTGCATGTGGTGAAGATGAGCTTTTATATAAAAGCCTTGTATATATCGCCAAAGGTTACTTATATGAGGATAAAAATCTATTAGAACAGCTTTTATCGGATAATCAATAAATAATGGGGTTATTTATGAAACTTGGGAAAATATTATCAATAACAACAATGACTATACTTTTAGTTCCTTTCATATCTTTTGCATATGTTGGGGACGAGTTTGTTACTCCTGATTCTTGGGGTAGGCATGTAAGCCCAAATGGTGTTAAATCATTTACTAATGGTATATCTTTTGGTGATTCTGGCACATTAAAAATGGGCTATACTACTCGTGCAAAGCTTAGATTCAGCGACGAAAGCGACTGGTCTATTTATGAATATGCAAGGCTTCGTTTAAGCGGCACAAAAGTAGGCGACGGCGAATTAAATATGAATATCAATATGCGTGGTGCTTATGATGATTCTCCAACTATAGGGGATAGAAATTATCATAGATTTTATGATGGTTTATATACTGCCCGTGCATATAATGAGTTTACAAGGCAGACAAAAAGCCTAGATGGAGATTTCCGTATCTACCAAGCAAACCTTGAATTAAACAAAGTTATTCCTTTTACAGATGTAGCTCTTGGTAGATTATATCTTACAGCTATTGACGGCTATAAAATTGACGGTTTAAAAGTAAGGGTAGACCCATCAGAATATTTTAAAATGAATGTATTCTATGGCTTACCTGTAAGTTATTACAGTAACTTAAAAACTCAGGTAGTAGGTGCAAATGTTGAAATACCAGTAGATACTACTGGCACAAAAGTCCAAGCAGCATACAGCTATTTTATAAGTGAAGATGGCGGCGACTATAATACTCATGTAGCAAGAGCAAGATTAGACCAATCTTTATCTTTTGATGCAGTTGGTGCAGCTATATATGCAGAAGGTGATGTAATAGGCAGAGCTTTCATATATGAAATAGGCTTTGATGCAAATGTTCACCCAAGTAAAACAGGTTTATCTGCTTATATCACAGGCCAGACAAATACAAATGATGACCCTATCAATAACTATGTATCACTTTATGAAGGAATGCTTGGCTCATCTGCTTATGTAATGGGTGGTTTAAAAATTACTCAGGGCATAAAAGATTTCCTTTTAATTGGTGTAGGTTATGAAGGCAGATACAATTTCAGCATAGCTTATGGCGATAGAGACTACAACAGAGTATTCGGTAATATTGATTTAGTTGGTTTAATCCATAAAAACAACTATTTAAGCTTTATTGTAGACTATTATAATGTTGCAGCCCTTGGCCACCAAAATGAAACATCAAAAGTATTAGGTGGTTTTAGAATGACACAAGTATTTACTGATAAATTAGAAGCATGGCTTGGTGTCAATGTCCAAAACTTCCAGTATAGAAACAGCCCAATTAAAATGAATGGTATGATTCAAGGCTTTGATGAAATTAACCAAAGACGCATGAATGAAAATACTACATTAGCATATATCGGTGCAATGTATAAACCTGTTGACTGGTGTGCATTACAGCTTGATTATACATTTGAATATGCAGACCTTTTCAAAAGTGCAGATTTACAACCAGATGTCCACACTGTTGAAATGTGGGTAAACTTTGTATGGTAAGGAGAGTATAATGAAAAAGTTAACTATATTTATAATGATAATGCTTATTGCAGCTGTTGCATATGCTGTTGACAGCACTAAGCCTTCTACTCACAATACTAACTGGATAGAAACTCATGGAAATGCAGCAAAAGCAAATGAAGCTGAATGTTATGCCTGCCACGAAGATAGAAATGAATGTATTATGTGCCATGAAGATACAGCACCAAGAAGCCATACTTCTACATTTGTAAATAGAACTCACGGTATGGAATCAAGGTGGGATAGAACAGCATGTCAAACATGCCACAAACAAGATTTTTGTGATGCATGCCATGAAACTGCTTATCCAATGAGCCATAACAGAGTGAATTTTGCAGTAGGTGATGTAAATACTCCGGGTTCTCACTGTGGCACAAGTTGTGTTGTAACATCTTCTAACTGGAAAATGAACCCTGCACAGAACTGTATTGTTTGCCATAAAACAAGACCAGTTACTACATCAGGCACAATTCACCCTTAGGATATGTGATATTTTGTTGTGATTATAACATATTCTTGAAAAAGATTTGGAGGAAAAACATGGAAAAAGTAAAAGAATTACTTGAAAATAAATCAATATCAAGACGTTCTTTCTTAAAAGGCACAGCAGCATTAGGTGCTATGGCAGCAGTTTATGGCTGTGGCAGAGAGGAAGACCCTATATACAACAGTGGTGATAGAAGCAAAGGTGATGATGCGTATTTCACAACTACACCAGTTTACCGTTATGGCACATCTACTCACAACTGTGGCGGTCGTTGTATTATTAGGGCACAAGTTGTAGACGGCAACCGTATTGTAAGATTTTTAACAGATGAAACAATTCAGGCTTATGACGGCACTGTAATTGATAACGATGGAGCAAATACTACTCAGGCTCGTGCTTGTTCAAGATGCCGTGGTTATAAAGGAAGATTATATCACCCTGGCCGTTTAAAATACCCACTGAAACAAACAAAAGAACGTGGTGATTTATCAGGCTTTCAAAGAATTACTTGGGAAGAGGCAATATCTGAAATATCTGCAAGATTACAGGCTGTTCAAGGTAAATATGGTTCAGAAGCATTCCACTCAATTTATGCTTGCGGTAACATTGCTTCTCAGTTCCAAGGTGGTGGTTATACTGGTTTATTTGCATCTGCTGATGGTATTACACCTGCATTATGTATGCTTGGCGGTTCTTCTGCATATACATCAGACTATTCTTTCCACCAAGGTTCATATATGGGTGCTTATGGAACAGCATATTCTGGTATGATAAATATGACACCAGCACCACTTTTCTATGAATCAGCAGGTGAAAAACACTTTGTAATGTGGGGCTCAAATATTCCTACAACTCACAACCCAAAAGCTTTTTCTTGGACAAAAGCTATTGAAGGTATCAAAAAGAATGGCGGCACAGTAAAATTTATAGGACCAGAACTTTCAGAAATAGGTGTTGCTCAGGCAGATGTATGGTATCAAACAAGACCTTATACTGATGTAGCATTAATATTAGGTATGCTTTACCATATGATAGATTTAACATTTAATGCAGACGGCTCAATCAAAGCTGGCGGTCTTGATGTAGATTACCTTGACCAAATGGTATACGGTTTCTTTGAAACACCAGAATACTGGAGAAATACGAAAGATGGAACTATCTCATTAACAAAACCAGCAGATGAAACAAATTATGTTTATGTAGCAGCAATTCCAGCTGGTCAGTCATTCTCTGCTTACATTATGGGTGATGATGATAGACTTACAAAAGCATTGTATTCTGCAAGCAATAACTATATGGCTAATCAGTTTGCAACTAAATCATTAGCAAGAAATACAAAAATTGCAAGCTATACATTAAATGGTGCTGCAACAGGTAAATATCTTTATAAAAGTAAAATGAATGTTGCTAAAACACCTGCATGGGCATCTGCAATCACTGGTATAGCAGAAGCTGATATTAAAGAGTTAGCAGAATTTTATTTAAGATGTGGTAATGAAAAAATACCAGTATATAATGAATGGGCTGGTGGTCAGTTAAAACAAAACGACGGAACAGTTACATTATATGCTATTCAAGCATTATTAATTGCTACTAAAAACTGGGGTTATACAGGCACAGGTATTGCAAATAATAAAATAGGTGTATCTAAAACAGTAGACCCTAACCAAATTAAAAATGGTGATTTAACTCCTGCTGGCTGGAATAATTATGCAATGAGCAGACATCCACAAATTTCAGTTACTTTATGGCACGATGCTATTAAAATGGCATTTGCACCAGAGCTTAAAGCAAATGGGTATGAACCTAATATTCCAGACTGGACTAAAGATACTATGGGATTAGGAAAGTGGACTGGTGCAAAAGGTCAAGTATACTTTGATGATGGTGGTGTTAAATCACTTGTAAGCCGTTTAGGCATTACTGGTGTTATCAATAATGATACTATTAATTATGAGCCTAAAACATTTACTGTAACAGAAAATGTAAATATTCCGGGAACAGGACAAAAGGCAGT
>CAMEZN010000189.1 GCA_945947845.1 uncultured Mucispirillum sp.
GGCTGGAAATGGGTAAATGCCAGAGTCGGCTGATTCTGATACTGCTTTGCAAACTTTGCCAGCTCTGCCATTACATTAATCAGTTTGCGGCGAACCAGTCTCAGAGCCTCTGTCATGATAATAATATCTGTATTATCACCAACAAATGCACTTGTAGCACCTAAATGGATTATAGGCATAGCAGAAGGGCAGACTTTACCAAAAGTATGAACATGGGCCATAACATCGTGTCTGAATTTTTTTTCCATTTCTCTTGCATATTCAAAGTCAATATCTTCAATGTGGCTTTTCATCTCATCTATTTGTTCCTGAGTTATATTTAAGCCTAACTCTTTTTCTGATTCTGCAAGAGCAATCCAAAGTTTTCTCCATGTAGTAAATTTTTTGTTTGGAGAAAATAAATAAAGCATTTCCTTAGAAGAATATCTTTCTTCAAATGGGGTTTTAAATCTGTCAAATTCGTTCATTCTTTTTATCCTTTTAGTAATATTTTCGCCTTTTCTCTGGCATAATTTTTTATTTCTTCTTCATCAAAATAAATCAATTTTCTATCCTGCATAACAGGGCTTCCATTTACATATACATCTGTAATATCATTATCTTTTGCAGCATATACTAGATGAGATATTGGATTATATACTGGTGTCATATGAACTGCATCAAAAGATAATACAAAGAAATCAGCTTTCATACCTTTATTTAAAGTGCCAATATCATGTAAATTTAATGCTTTTGCACCATGTGATGAAGCCATCTGTAAAACAGTTTCAGCAGAAAGAGCAGTAGCGTCCATATTATATGCTTTATGAAATTTAGATACAGTGCTCATTTCTCCAATCATTGATAAATCATTATTGCTGCAAACTCCATCTGTTCCTATTGATACATTTATTCCTGCATCAAGCATTTGCTTTACAGGTGATAACCCACTTGCAAGTTTTAAGTTACTTTCTATACAGTGAGATACATTAACTTTATTATCTGCCATAAGTCTCATATCATTTTCATTTATATGCACACAGTGAGCAAATACTGAGTTTGTATCAAATGCACCAGTTTCATACATCAATTCAACTGGTCTTTTATTATATTTTTCTAAAATCTGTTTTTCTTCATCAAGAGTTTCTGCTAGATGAGTATGCAGTAATACATTCCTTTTTTTAGCATAATCACAGCATTGCTTCATAACATCAAACGGAACAGTATATAAAGCATGAGGGCAGATTGATAAACGAACAAGCTCTGATTCTTCAAATTCATCAGCTGTCTTAAATGCTTTATTAAAGTTTTCAAGCACACCAAAGCCAACAACTCCACGAATACCAGCTTTTTCAAAAGCTCTTTTTGCATCAAAAGCAAAAAAATACATATCATTAATACAAGTTACACCTGAACGAATAGATTCAGCTAATGATAAAAGGGTAGAATAATATACAAATTCACCAGAAAGTATTTTCCTTTCAGCAGGCCAAATATAGTCATTAAGCCAAGTCATTAATGGTAAATCATCAGCATAACCACGCATTATACCCATTCCTAAATGATTATGAGTATTGATTAAACCCGGAAAAATAGCTGAATTTAAAAATTTTTTTATTTTATATTCAGGATAATTTTCAATTTCATTACATATTCCATCTATGATATTGTCAGTAACTAATAGATATGAATTATTATAAATTTCATTATTATAGTATATATAATCAGCATAAAAAGCATTTTTTGTCATAAAATTACCTTATAATATTTAAAATATCTAATGGATTATCTATAATAAAATCAGATTTTGATTTTTTAAGAGGTGCATATCCATAAGAACAGTAAATTGTTTTCATACCAGCAGCAATACCTGCAAGAACATCATTATCGCTGTCGCCAGCCATAAAAGAATTATTTGGTGATATATTTAAGTTATTTATTATATTTAATAAAGGTTTAGGAGACGGTTTTTTTTCATCAAAACTATCACCGCCATATACAAATTTAAAATAATCATATAAACCAAGTTCTTTTATGATTATATCAACTAAATGATGAGCTTTATTTGAAACAACAGCCATATTTATATTATAGCTTGATAATTCTTTTAAAACATTTTCCATACCCGGAAAAAGTAAGGTAGAATCTGTGCAGTGCTCTTTATAATACTGCATAAAGAAAGACATAATATCGTTTTTTAAATGAGTTTGATTTGTAACATTTAATGTTCTTTCTATAAGCAGAGCAAGTCCATCACCAATAAAAGATTTAACTTCATCTAGGGAAGGTGTAAAAACATTAAAATTATCAAGAGTATATTTCAATGATAAATATATATCATCAAAAGTATCGCATAAAGTTCCGTCTAAATCAAAAATAACTAACTGAGTATTTATAGTTTTCTCCAATAAATTTTATTTGCCAGCTATAATCATATATTAAAGCTTATTTTTAATCAATAAATAAATTTTATAAACAACTTATTTTAAACAAATTCAAATTTTGACTTCTAAGGGGATTTTAAATCATCAGTGTATAAATATATGGCAAAATCGTTTCTAGGGCAAATTTTTAACTTTTAACCACCTATTTTTCTAACTTATTTTACATAATATATCTTATCGGACATAATTATTAAAAAGACTTGCACTATCTTTTTATATATGCTATGGTTTGATTATTATAAATATATTATGGAGAGTGTTTATGAGAAAAATTATTTTAGCTTTAACATTAATGATGGCTGTTCCATTTTTCAGTTTTGCAGCATTTCCAGTTAAATATGATGCAAGATATGATATTACAGAAAAAGATGGTTCTTATAAAAGAGTATCTGTTTCTACAACACGTCCTATTAAACCAATGAAAGAATTTACATTAACTTATAAATTTGATAGACCTGTTAAATCAGTTAAATTCACTTCTAACATGGAAATGGATATGGGTAAATATGAATATGAAGGCAAAAAAATATCTGATACAGAATTTACCGTTACTCAAACATTAGTTAAATGTATGTCTGGTAAAACTAAATGGTATACAAAAGCTGATATTACATATATGAATGGTGCAAAAGATATTTTTTATGTATTCTATGATGTAAAATAGGTTTTATTATATGGCTGAAATTCTGGTATTGATGACTGGTCATTTTTTAGTAGGCTTTGCAGGCGGGTTTGGGCACTGTATTTTAATGTGCCACCCTTTTGTTCTGCATATTTCAAGCACTTTTTCTGACAGTAATGCTGGTTATAAAATATTAATACCTAACTTTTTTTATAATGCTGGCAGGACTGTTACTTATTCTTTAATGGGTGCTTTGGTTGGCGGCTTAGGCTCTATTGCTACTTTTGCAGGACAAAATTTTTTAAATATTCAAAAGTTTGCAGCACTTGCTGGCGGTATTATACTTGTATTATTTGCTGTATTATATTTTTTCAATTTAAGTTCTTTTAATTTTCTAGCAAAGCTTCCTATAATGAATAAAATTAAGAAATTTAAACCAAATAACCCATTTTTTTATGGTCTTTTACTTGGTTTTCTTCCATGCGGCTTAACTATGGGGGCAATTATTGGTGCTATGCCCTCTGGCTCTTGGTATGCTGGTGCTTTAATGATGGCTGCTTTTGGAATAGGCACTGCTTTTGCTCTTATGATTTTAGCAGTTCTTGGTTCATACATAATGAAATATGTTAAATATTTTAAGCATATTACATCTATTTTACTTTTTATTATGGGTATTTATTTTATTTACCAAGGAATAAACTTTTCATATTAAAGTAATTGATTAATTATATAACATTAATATTTATTAATAATAATTATTTTATATATTAGTGTTACATTAATTTAAGTAAAGCTGCTTATCATAAATTATAAATGTTTATTTATTTTTTTAATTTAAATATATAAGGCTTAAAATATACATCAATATTATAATACGAAAAGCTTTATTACATAAAATATTTACTTATTATAAAATCTAATAATATCTTTAAAAAATACAATTAATACTATGTAAATGTTTATATAATAGTGTTAAAAAAATATATTATATAATATTTCATATAAATCAAAATATTTAAATATGGGTGTAGAACTTTCTTCTGTTGAAGCAGACAGCACAAATTCTGCCATATTAGATTAAGTAAAAAATTGGGTTGCTGTTAGACTGGCTGTATTAAGTTTTCTAGCTATATCAAAATAAATAATAGTTATATATATAAAATCATTACTAAATATATTTACTTTATTCTGCTGGTTATAAATCAGGCAATACATTCATTTTTAATTATACCACCCTTTTCTTTTATATATGCCATGAACATTGAAAGATTATAATATAAAAAAATTATCTTTTAATTCTCATAGAGTTTGTTACAACAAAGAGTGAGCTGAAACTCATAAAAGCAGCACTCATAACTGGGTGAATAAGACCAGTGCATGCCAATGGAATAGCGATTAAATTATATGAAAAAGCCCAGAATAAATTTTCTTTAATTATTCTTAAAGTTTTTCTGCATATTTTATGTGATTT
>CAMEZN010000190.1 GCA_945947845.1 uncultured Mucispirillum sp.
ATTTTCCACTATTACAATCGCATTATCCACAAGCATTCCAAGAGCCATAATAAGCGAAAAAAGAACCATCATATTTAAAGTGATATCCATAGCCTGCAACACGATAAACGATATAAGCATACTAAATGGAATAATTACTGCCGCAAATAATGAATTAAGCTTACCTAAAAAGAGAAATAAAACTAAAAATACTAATATAAAACCAGTGATTAAACTATTTTCAAGCTCATCAACCATTGATTTAATATCCTTTGACATATCTGTTGTCAGTGTAAACTTAACAGCAGGTGGATATTCTTCCTCCGCCTCTTTTATCACTGCCTTCACATCTTCTGCCATATCTAAAATATTAGCACCAACTCTCTTTTTAATAGATACAGAAATAGCTGGAACACCATTCAGTGACGCATAAGAATCCTTATCCTCAAAGGAATCAAGCACTCTGGCTACATCTCTTAAATATACTGGTATACCGTCTTTGACTGTAACAACGATATTTTCCATTTCCTTAGGGTCTGTATATTCCCCCGGTATCCGCACTAAATATTTTCCCTTGCCAATATCTAATGAACCACCCGGAACATTTATATGCTCACCCTGCACCGCATTTGCTAAATCATTCATTGTAAGGGAATATGATTGCAGCCTTTCATAATCAAATACTACTAATATTTCCCTGTCTCTTG
The DNA here is from genome assembly GCA_945947845.1 of uncultured Mucispirillum sp. Taxonomy (GTDB): domain Bacteria; phylum Chrysiogenota; class Deferribacteres; order Deferribacterales; family Mucispirillaceae; genus Mucispirillum. The sequence continues at coordinate 687 of CAMEZN010000190.1, forward strand.
TGCCCGATAAATCTACTTCCAAAACACCTTTGACACTTTCAAACCTGTCCTGCATCTCATCAGCTATCTTTTTCAAATCATGCTCTGGAACATCGCCTGCTATCGCTACAACAAATACAGGGAAATCACTCATACTGATTTCTGTAATAATAGGTTCTTCTGTTAAATCCTGCGGTAAATCGTTTGCTGCCTGGTCTACCTTATCCCTTACACGCTGTAATGCCATATCAATATTTACATCTGGATTAAACTCGATACTGATATTTGATACACTTTCAGCACTGTATGAAATAATCTCTTTTACACCCTCTATACCGCGTAATTTATTTTCTATTTTAAATGTTACAAGAGATTCCATATCCGTAGGTGAAACACCAGAATATATAGTTGTTATAAATATATATGGTATAGGAACATCAGGATCAGCTTCTCTAGGCAGGCTGATATATGCAGATGATCCAAATATAATAAACACCATCATTAACAGAAAAACAGCTTGTTTCCATTTTATGGCAGCTTTTGTTATAAGCATGGTTTATTCTCCCAGACGGACAGGCAGGCCGTCTGATAAAAACTGCTGGCCGCTAGTAATAAGCTCATCACCCGGCTCTATGCCAGAAATAATTATTACTTTTGAGCCTATCATATCGCCAGTTACAACCTTTCTTTCTTCTGCTGTGCCGTTGTTATTTACAAAAACTACTTTCTGGCCGTCTTTATCTATTACAGCATACATATCTGCAACCATTACATCCTGAAATGTTTTGCGGACAATATCTACACGCACTATTCTTCCTGGCCTTATATCTCTATCTAATGCAATATCAACACGGACTTTATGTGTTAAGTTGCTGGCACTGTCACTTACTACTGAAATATAGTTTATAACACCCTGTTTTATATTTTTTTCGCCGCCAATCTCTGCTACATACACATCAACAGTCTGACCAAGCCTTAAATATTTCACATCGTTTTCTGGCACATACACATATATTTTCAGTTTAGACATATCTATGAGCCTTGCCACCTCTGTGCCTGGCGAAACATATTCACCAATATTTGGCATCACATCATCAATAATACCTGTAACAGGGCTTTTTATGGTGCTTTTATTATATTCATCAAGGGCAAGCCTGTATGATACTTCTGATAAATCATAAGTTTTTTTAGCTGTATCATACTGCTTTTGGGAAACTGCCTTCTGTGCATATAAGTTTTTCTGACGAAGAAACTCTTTTCTGTCATCTTCTAACTGCACTTTTGCAGAGTTTAAATTGGCAAGCAGATTATCAGTATTTATTTTTAATATGGCTTCTCCCTGCTTTACAAATGAGCCTTCTTCCTTGCCTATCCATGTAACAGGGCCAGATGTTTCTGAAGGGACAGTAATATCATCCCAGGCTTCCACAGTGCCTGGCAGAGTGTAATAATCTGTAATATCCTGAAGCACAACTTTTGTAACAGCCACATCAGTTGGTTTTACCTGAACAGGCATATCATCTGCCTTATTCTCACCACCGCAGGAAGATAGTATTAAAAAAAATGAAAACAAAAATAGATATAAATGAAGTTTTTTCATAAAAAACACTTCTCCACATTATAATATTAAATGAAATTAAGAGCAATATTACAATATTAATTTGAAAGTGTCAAAGCATAAAAACTTTTTCAAGACATAACAGCAGGATTTATCTATTTTTTTCATCTTCTAATATTTTTACTTTTTCTTCAAGCTGCTTTAATTTAGCACCAGATGTATAAAAATAGTAAGCCAATACTAACCAAATAAGAGCATAAGCTCCAATTAAATATTCAATATTATTCATTATATATATGCTCCTGTTAATCAGTTTCTAATAATTTTATTCGCCGTTCAAGGTTTGTAAGCCTGAGCCTGCGAATTAAAAGAGATAGATATATTATAGTAAATACTAAAAGACATACAAGCATCGCTGTAAGCATATCAGGGTGAAGCCCACCGCCGCCTTTCTGAACAACATTTGGGTGTATTGTATTATTCCACCACTGAATAGATAAAAATACAACAGGCACATCAATAAAACCAATAATCCCAACAGCAGCAGAAAATTTTGCTCTCCTATCGCTTTCGTCCATAAACTGCCTTAGCATTATATAGCCTACATAGATAAACCATAGAAGCAGAGTAGATGTAAGCCGCGGGTCCCATGTCCAGAACTTGCCCCATGTGGGCCGTGCCCATAATGGACCAGTCAGGATTACTATTGTGCAAAAAGCAAGCCCTATCTCTGCTGATGCTGCTGCAATATCATCAAAAGCATATTTCTTTGTGATAAGGTATAATATACTCGCTGCAAATGTTATAAAAAATGCAAAAAAACCAATCCATGCTGATGCCACATGAAAATAAAATATTTTCTGCACTATACCCATCACCCTTTCAATAGGTGCATAAAAAAATGCAAAATACAGCCCCAAAGGAACTACTATAAAAAGAAGTATGGAAAATATCTTATCAAGTTTTGCTAATTTTGCCATATATACTCCAATAAGTTTATTCTTCTATTATTACACTAAATATTCCAAAAATAACTGCTGTAAAGATTACATCAAATACAGCCATAAGCTTTATCCAGTTATAACTATATGTTATATCATGACCTAATAAAAATATATTAGTAGAAAGTATCGCTGCAATAATTACTGGTATTAATATAGGAAGCATTAAAAGGGGAAGCATAATCTCCCTTGTTTTTGTGCGAACACTAATCATTGAAAACAATGTGCCTGTTACAGAATAACCATAAGTAGCAAGCAGAATTATTACAACCATAAGCCAGTGAGATACAAGATTTATATTATAAAAAACTAAAAAAAGCGGGATTAATATTATCTCTAAAATCACTAAAAATAAAAAGTTAGAAATCACTTTGCCAAAAAATACAGCACTTCTATCAATTGGAGCAAGCATTAATGCTTCAAAATTACCGCCCTGTATTTCACTCATCATTGTTTTATTAAGCCCCAAAATACCGGAAAATGTAACAGCTATCCAAAAAATACCGCCTGCTACTTCCTGCTCTGTCTTACTGCCCGGTTCAGATATAAAACTAAACACTAATGTAATAAGAACACCAAAAACTAATGTGGCATTAACTGTTTCTTTCGTTCTTAATTCCATTAAAATATCTTTTTTTAAAATGGCAAAAACTGCTTTAAAGTAATTCATCTTTTAAATCCTTTTTTCCTGCCACATCTAAATACATCTGCTCAAATGATGAAGTATCTATTTCTGACTTAGGCTTATTAAATACTATTCTGCCGTTTTTCATAATTATAACATGGCTGGCTAAATCAAGCCCTGTATGTATATCATGGGTAACCATTATTATTGTTTTGTTATGGCTTAACTGCTCTTTTAAAAGATTAGAAAGATTATTACCAGCAAGGCTGTCAAGCCCAGTATATGGTTCATCTAAAAATATAATTTCTGGTGAATGTATTAGTGCCCTTGCAATAGATATCCTTTGCAACATACCACGGGAATATGTGCGGACAGCATCGTGCCGCCTTGTATATAAATCAAGCTGCTTTAAAAGGCTTTCTGCTTTCTGCCTTACATTTGATACATTATAAAGAGAACCATAAAACTCTAAATTCTCTAAGGCAGAAAGGCTTTCATAAACAAAAGGCTGGTGAGAGATAACTCCAAAATTGGCCCTGTATATATCTGCTAATTTTTTACTTTCTATACCGTTATATGAAAGTGTGCCAGAAGTAAGCCGTGTCTGCATTGTTAGTATTTTAAGAAGAG
>CAMEZN010000191.1 GCA_945947845.1 uncultured Mucispirillum sp.
AAGATTTTAAAGCAGGTCTGCTTGATATTATGGATTATCTTGCCCGCCAGATAGCTCTTGACGGAGAAGGTGCAAGCAGAATGATAACTATTGAAGTAAAAAATGCAGCAAGTGATGAAGAAGCAAAATTATGTGCATCAAAAATAGCTAACTCACCACTTGTGAAAACAATGTTTGCAGGCTGCGACCCAAACTGGGGAAGGCTTATGGCATCAGCTGGTGCAAGTGGTGCAAAATTTGACCCAGATAAAACAGACATATATTTTAATGATATGCACTATGTCTCAAAAGGTAAAATAATAGACTATGCCTTAGAAGAAAAAGCATATAATATTATGAAAGAAATGCAGTATACTATAACAATAGATTTACATGCAGGCAGCTGTATGACAAAGTTTTATACATGTGATTTAACTCAGGATTACATAAAAATTAATGCAGATTACAGGAGTTAGTTCATTTGGCGAAACCTAAATTTCAAATTAACCTTTCAGATATATCTCAAAAGCCCGGCGTCTATATGTTTATGGATGCTAAGGGCAGGGTAATATATGTAGGCAAGGCAAAAAATCTGCGGAACAGGCTTTCTTCTTACTTTAATGCAGGGGAAAAAACTATTAAAACTGAAAAAATGCTTTCCCATGCATCAAATGTAAAAACTATTATTACAGAAAATGAAGTGGAAGCATTTTTATTAGAAGCAAACCTAATAAAAACAGAAATGCCTAAATATAATATTCTGCTGAAAGATTCCAAGGGTTACCCTTATGTAAAACTCACTCATGAAGAATATCCACGGCTTATTTTTACAAGAAATACTCAGGAAGAAAATGCAGTATATTTCGGACCTTTTGTTAATGTTGGCGATTTAAAGCATATCATAGAAATGCTTCAAGCTGTCTTTCCATTGAGAACATGTTCATCGTTTCGGTTAAAAGAAGGCAAAATATGTTTAAAATACCAGATAAAAAAGTGCCCTGGACCTTGTGAAAATTTAATCAGCCGTGAAGATTACATGAAAACTGTAAACTCTATTAAAAGTTTCTTTAAAGGCAATGTAGATGAAGTTAAAGAAATGATGACTGCTCAAATGAAAGAATATGCAAAAAACCTTGCTTTTGAAGAAGCCGGTAAAATAAGAGACAGGATAGTATCTCTTGATAAGCTCTTTTCAAAACAGTCTGTTACAAATATAAGTGATGAAAGAAATATAGATGTTTTTTATAAACATTCTATTTCAGGTGTTACTGGTATAACTCAAATATTTGTTCGCAGTGGCAGAATGATTGGTGTTTCTACTCATTTTTTTGCAGATACAGAAGATGAGCTTTTAGAAAGGTTTGTTATGCAGTTTTATTCAAACACAAGACAGTTCCCAGAATTTATTGCATTAGAAGGCGATGGAGAAGAGTATAATGAAACATTAGAAGAAGCACTTTCCCATATGGCTGGAAAAAAAGTGCATATAAGGAAACGAGGTATACAGGGGCTTATATCTCTTGCTCAGAAAAATGCAGAATTACAGACAGAGCAGTATCTTTTAAAGGTAGGGGAAAGAAAAGATGTGTCTATGAGACTTGCAGAGCTTATAGGGGTAGAAAAGGTATCACGAGTAGAATGTGTAGATATATCACATTTAGGTGGCAATTTTACTGTTGGAGTATCAGTTGTAGCAGTAAATGGCGAGTTTGCAAAACAGTATTATAAAAAATATAGAATAAAATCAGCAGAAAATGATGACTTTCAGTCTATGAGTGAACTTTTTAACAGAAAAGGTGAAAATATCAGAGAAGGCAGTGATGATGAGGCAGATTTATATATAATAGATGGCGGCACAGGGCAGCTTAATTCTGCAATGAAGGCAGCAGAAAATGCTGGTATTAAAGCACCTTTTATATCTATAAGTAAAAGCAGGTCTATGCGGCCGCAAAAGCATGAGTTTGAAACTACTATTGAGCAGATACATCTTCCAAACAGGAAAAACCCAGTTATTATGAGGAAAAATGACCCGCTTCTGCATTTTATCCAAAGGTTAAGAGATGAATCTCACCGGTTTGCTATTACATATTCAAGAAGTTTAGCTTTAAAAAATATATCTAAATCACCACTTTTAAATATATCTGGTATGGGTGAAAAAAGACTTAAACAGCTTTTAACCGCTATCCCAGATATCCATACAAGAAAAGATTTATCAGTTAATATTATAAGAGATTATGGAAAGCTTCCACAGGAATTGGCAGAAAAAGTTTTTGCCTATATAACTGATGAAAAAAAATAAAAAATCCTAACATTGTTATATTTTCATTGTTTATAGTTGACAAAATATTATCTTTCTTATATACTTAAACATTAAATAGATATTTTTTATCTTGTTTATCATATTTCTGCAAAAAAGGAGAATTGTTTATGTTTGGCAGTGGTGCATATAAAGAAAAGATACTTGATGATATTATTAATATTTTAGAAAATATTAATAAAACAGGCAATGCAGAGATAGTTGAAAAAAATAAACATTTATTTCTTGGTAAATATGAAGTTATACCTGCTCTTTTATCTTCTATCCTTAATCAAGTTAACAATCAAAATGATACTGTTAGTGTGCAGCAGATAGAGGCGGTGGAGGAAGAATTTAGAAAAGAGATTGATGAAGTTAGAACAGCTTTGGAAGAAAATCAATTAATGGTAGATTCATCTAATGATGGTTTATGGTATATGCACTATCCAAAAGACGGTAAAATAAATATAGATACACCTTTTATGTGGTCAGATAAATTTAGAAGAATGTTAGGTTATAATAATAAAGAAGATTTTCCAAATGTATTAGGCAGCTGGTCTTTAAAACTGCACCCAACAGAACATGATGCAATATTTGCAGCTTTTGGAGCTTCTCTTGCAGATAAAACTGGTAAAACTCCATATGATGTAATATACAGATTACAGTTAAAGAATGGGGAATATAAATGGTTTAAAGCAACAGGAACTGTGAAACGAGATGCTTATGGCAACCCATTGATGATTGGCGGCTCTTTAACAGATATTGATGAAGATAGAAAAAATAAAGTGGAACTTGAAAAAACTCTTGTAAGGTTTGATTATTCTCAAAATATGGTAAGCGATGGTGTATGGAGTGCCAGACTTTATGATAATTCAAAAAACATTACAGACAGCCAGAATAGGTTTTGGTGGTCTATGCGGTTTAAAGAGCTTATAGGCCATTCTGATGAAGATACTCTTGATAATAATATAAAAACTTTATTTGGTTTAATTCACAGAGAAGATTTGCCAGCTGTTGAAAAAGCATTTGATACACTTTTACACAGTAGTGATGTAAAGCATTATTTTGATATGGAATGTAGAATGAAAACTGCGGAAAAAGACGAATATGAATGGTTTAGATTGCAGTGTAAAAGGCAAAGTGATGCAAATGGAGAGCCTTTAAGGATTGTTGGGGTATTAAGTAATGTTGAAGCTTTAAAAAGTGAAGCAAAAATGAGAGAAATAGAAAAAGCTCAATCAGAGCTTGCTGCAAAAAATTTAAGTGATATTACAAGCATTATTAAGGTAATTGATGATATAGCAAACCAAACTAATCTGCTTGCATTAAATGCAGCGATTGAGGCTGCAAGAGCAGGGGAGCATGGAAGAGGGTTTGCAGTGGTTGCTGATGAAGTTAGAAAATTGGCTGAAAAAACAGCATCTTCTACTAAACAGATTAATGAAATGTTACAGGAAAATAACAGGCTTTCAGAACAGCTTGTTCAAAAAAACGGAACTATGTAATTTTAGGTATAATCTTATATATGAATGTATGGGGCGAAAGCCCCTTTTTTATTTTAATAATTTGTTTCTTATGCTTTATTGGATAATATTTGCATAGATTTTATTATATTCTTTATGTCATATATTATATATCTTATTAAATAATAACTAACAAATATTATGAAATATGAAAAGATTTATTATTATATTTTAAGACTATCATCTATATGACATGAAGCCATATAGATGAGTAAATGATTTTATTTAATTATTTCAAGTTCGTATTCTGTGCTGCCAAAGCCTATTTTTTCAGCATGAGCAAAACTGTCCTGTGGATTTAAATGGGGCCATGCTTCTTGAAAAACATCTTTTCCTGCTGTTTTGCATACTAAATCATAGCTTGCTTTATCAATAGCAACAGGGTCTGTGGAAGCCATAAAGCCTAAATCATGGACAAGTGGTGCATCATTGCCACCATGGCAGTCGCAGGCTGGAACAATAGAAGTAAGCACACTTACATATACTACTTCTTTAAAATGGTTATGAACTGCTGCTGCATATTCTACAATTTTCTCCTGTATTGCATCACAAGCGACATTAAAATCTACATCAATAGCATATTCTGTGCAGGCAGAAATACACATATCACAGCCTACACATGTTTCGTCTATTGAAGCATGTTTAGAAATTGTAATAGCACCTGCATCACATGCCA
>CAMEZN010000192.1 GCA_945947845.1 uncultured Mucispirillum sp.
TTATCTTCATTTATTTTTGTGCCACTCATACCGTTTGCAAGGACTAGAACAGTATCATTTGTGCTCATATCCCCATCAACTGTTACTCTGTTAAAAGTTAATTCTACACATTCATTTAATGCTTTTTGCAAAAGTTTTTTATCAATTAAAGCATCAGTTGTAATAAATGTAAGCATTGTAGCAAGGCTTGGTGCAATCATTCCAGCCCCTTTTGTGCAGCCGCCAATAGTTAAAAGACCTGCTTTTGTTTCTACACATACTGCTGTTTCTTTAACAGTAGTATCAGTTGTCATTATTGCTTTTGCAAAGTTTATGCCGTTATCATCTGCAAGCCCGTCTATTAAAACATCTTTAACATTTATGATTTTCTCAACAGGTAAAGGAACTCCTATTACCCCAGTTGATGCTATTAATATATTTTCACTTTTAATATCTAAACCAGATGAATATACTTCTGCAATTTTATGGCAGTTTTTAAGCCCTTCTTCCCCAGTGCATGCATTAGCATTGCCAGAATTAGCAAATACAGCTGAAACTTTACAGCCTTTTTTTAGTATTTCCATATCATAAAGAACTGGGGCAGCTTTTACCACATTGCTTGTAAATACAGCAGCAAATTCACATGGTTCATCACTAAAAATTAAACCACAGTCATCTCGTTCTGCATTTTTTCCCTTTATATCACCATTAGCAGCAGCTGCTCTAAATCCTGTTGGTGTTGTTACTCCACCATAGCTCACTTTGCCTAACATATTATCCTCCTTATTAAAAAATATATCCTATATTTTTTAAAACAGCGGAATGACCAAATAAATCATTCATTCCTTATGCTTATTCCTAAAACTCCTGATTATTCTTATTAAAATAGACTTATATATACAATTATATTAAACCAGTTGTTTCTTCAATATTCTGCATTATATTAAAACACTGAACAGCCTGACCTGATGCACCTTTTAAAAGGTTATCAATAGCTGAAACAATGATTGCTGTATCATCTTTTTTATATACTGCAATATCTATAAAATTAGTATTTGCCACATACCTGATAGCTGGTATTGTATTTTTTACCCTTACAAAATACCTGCCCTTATACTTTTCTCTTATGGTATTTTCAAGCTCATCTTTTCCAGCCTTTGTTTTAAAATAGATTGTAGATAATATACCGCGGTTTACTGGCAGTAAATGCGGAGTAAATATTACATGAGTATCTTTTTGAGCAAGTGAAAGTATAAAATCTATTTCAGAGTTATGGCGGTGAGAAAATATACCATAAGGTTTTAAGTCTTCATTTGCTTCACAAAAAATATTAGTAAGACTAGGTTTTCTTCCGGCACCACTTACTCCTGATTTACTATCTGCTATAATAAATGTATTATCATCAATTAATCCGCTTTCAAGCAGCGGATAAAGTGGAGTAATAATAGATGTAGGATAACAGCCCGCTCCTGCAATAAGCGAAGTTTTTTGTATTTCTTTTGTATATATTTCTGCCTGCCCATAAACTGCCTTTTCTAAAAGGTGGCTTGCTGTATGAGCAGTGCCATATACTTCTTCATAAATCTTTTTATCTTTTATACGGAAATCAGCACTTAAATCTATAACTATTTTGCCTTTTTCGTATAAAAACTTTGCTGTATCCATAGCTGTTTTATGGGGAAGGCATAAGAAAAATACATCTGCTTTTTTTGATACTTCTTCTAAATCATTTTCACAAAGCACCATATCACATACCCCCTGCATTAAAGGGTATATTTCAGAAAATGGCTTTCCAGCATAACTTTCTGATGTTATAACAGATAAATCTAAATAGCTGTGTCTTGTAATAATTTTGACAAGCTCCACCCCTGTATATCCTGTTGCACCAATAATACCTGCACGCATAAATTCTCCCTGAAAAAAATGATTATTTTGTTACTTATATAATTTATTTCATCAAAAATAAATAGAAATATTTATAAAATTTATATATACTTGCAGAAAATATATAAGGATAATTTATGAAAATAAAAGTATATATACAGCCGAACTCAAAAAAATCAGGCTATGCAGGGCTTCATGACGGGCTGCCAAAAATAAAAATTACAGCACCGCCCGTTGACGGTGCTGCAAATGCTGAAATTATAAAAATATTTTCAAAACTTTTAAATGTATCAAAATCTGATATAACAATATCATCAGGTCTTGCTTCACGGCTTAAAATATTAGATATAAATACAGATAAAAACTATGATGAAATTATAAGCCTTATAGAGAAATTTTAGCGTTCTATTTCACCATGATATCTGGAAATACCGCCCATATCCACAACATTTTCATAACCCATATTATTCATCATTCTTACAGCACCTGCACTTCTTGCCCCGCTTAAACAGTAAACAAAAAATGGTGTTGTTTTATCTTTATATTTAGAAGCTACTTTACTTATTTCATCAACTGGAATATTTACACTTTTAGGAATATGCCCGCCTTTATATTCTGATACAGAACGAACATCTAAGATTACACTGCCTTTGATAGATTTTGCTTTTTCAAGCTCGCCATTAATATCTTTAAATTTAAAAATGTCAAAAAAACCCATAAAATTCTCCAAATTAATACAATTGCGGTATTATTATAATAAAATATAAAAAAAGCAAGAAATTTTTTATTATACTTGACTTTTTTACTTTTTATTATATATTTTAAATTGTAGAGTTGTTTTATGGTATTACAATAAGTAGGCCAAGGTATATAATATTACCTTGGCTTTTTTTGTAATATTTTCAGGCTTTGGAGCGAGGGTCTGTATTTAAACAATGATACTTAGGTATATGGCTTAGATGGATTTATGCCGTGGCTGCATGGAAGCAGGCTAATACACTTTTAAAAGTGATGATATCCTTGAATACAGGGAAGATTTAAGACTATCTATGTCTAGGTGAACAACACCGGTCTATATTAGCACCATACCTAAATATTTAGAGAAAAAATCTCAGAAAACACTTTATCTGCCTATGCGCAAATAATACAGGCAGAAAAAGCAAGGATGCACAAATGCGAATCAAGTCCAGTATCAAAGGACAAATTTTTTGCATTAATTCATAAGCACACTAGCTTATAAAAGGCGGTAGAATATGATAAATATTATGAGCGGACAAACCGCAGTAACATCTACGCCTAATAATGCTCCGCAAAAAAAAGATAAAACCAGCCAGCCGGCTCAAACTACTGCATATAAAAATACTAGTGCAGAAAGCACAGTATCAAATAATAATAGCATGCAGGAAGATACAGCCATCTTTCAGGCTCAAACAGCTGGGCAGGCAGAAGGGAATAACCCTAATAATGTTGATTATCAAAAAGAAGCTTTAACAAAGCTGATAACAAATTTAAGAAAAGAGTATATTAAAAGAAATCATTATATTGATGAAAATACTCAAATATCAGTTTTGCAGATAATCAATACAGAAACGGACAATGTTATTGGGCAGTATCCATCAGACCTTTATTTAAATTTATTGGCTAAGGTCAGGGGTTCTCAAAAACAATTAGTAAATCAAACAATTTAACTCGCTCTATATTTTAGGGGCTTTTGCCCCTAAAACTTATTAATGAGATAATTTATTAATTTTATATAAACCAGATTGTTATACTTTATTTTATCAGGCAGAAAAATCAAAGTAAGACATTTTTTAGATTATTTAATTATTTTAATGTTTTTTATATGTTATATTAATGTAATAATTATTTTTAAATAATATTAATAACAAAATATAAGAAACAGGGTGATATATGGCTTTTAATGTAATAGATATAGAAAACTGGAAAAGAAAAGAATACTTTAAGCATTTTACTAATGATATACCATGCACTTACAGCTTAACTGCAAAAATAAATGTTACAAATCTTAAAAAATTAAATATGAAATTCTATCCTGCTCTGATTTACTGCATTACTTTAACTGTTAATAAATATAAGGAATTTAGAACAGCATATAACAGCAAAGGACTGCTTGGATATTATGATAAAATGATACCATGCTATACTGTATTTAATACAGAAAATGAATTATTTTATAACTTATGGACTAATATGTATGATAATATCTATGATTTTATAAGTGCATATAATCAGGATATACTAACCTACGGTAATAAAAATGAAATGAACCCAAAACCAAATATGCCTGATAATACATTCCCAATATCTATGATACCATGGCTTTCTTTTGAAGGATTTAACCTTAACCTGCAAAAAGGATATGACTATTTACTGCCAATCTTTACAGCTGGAAAATACAATATAGAAAATGAACAATATATCATGCCACTTGCTTTGCAGGTGCATCACGGGGTATGCGATGGATTTCATACTGGCAGGTTTATAAATACATTGCAGGAAATAATTAATAATATACAACTTTAAGTATTTTTAATAATAAAATTCTAGTTATATATTTCATTATTG
>CAMEZN010000193.1 GCA_945947845.1 uncultured Mucispirillum sp.
CACCAGAAGAACATAAAATCCAAAGGCTTTTTAGGAAAGAAAATGTTTCTGCTATGATAAAGAAGTGTAATGATTTTGGTGCAGGTGGTGTTGCTGTTGCAATAGGTGAGCTTGCTGATGGTTTAGAGATAGATTTAAATAAAGTTCCTAAAAAATATGAAGGCTTAACAGGCACTGAAATAGCTCTTTCAGAATCACAGGAAAGAATGGCTGTTGTTATCAGTTCATCTGATGTAGAAAATTTTATAAAAGAATGTAAAAAAGAAAATTTAGAAGCTACTCTTGTGGCAACTGTTACTGATACTAAAAGGCTTAAAATGGTGCATAATGGTAAAATTATAGTGGATATATCAAGAGAATTTCTTGATTCAGCAGGTGCTGCAAGATACCAAAAAGCATATATTTCAAACCCTGAAAAAACAAACTATATAGAAAGTAAAAAATACAGTTCTTTTAAAGAGCTTGTAGAAAATACACTGCAAGATTTAAATGTATGTTCTCAAAAAGGTTTAGTAGAAATGTTTGATTCTACTATTGGTGCATCAAGTGTAGTAACTCCTTTTGGTGGCAGAACTGGCAATACTCCGGCTCAAAGTATGGTGGCAAAAATACCAGTATTAAATGGTGATACATCAACAGTTTCTATTATGTCATCTGGCTATAATCCATATATTATGCAGTGGAGTCCGTTTCATGGTGCATATTTTGCGGTAATAGAATCAGTTGCAAAAATAGCAGCAGCAGGTGGCAGGCTTAAAGATATCCGTCTTTCATTTCAGGAATATTTTGAAAGGCTTATGCAGGACGAAAAACGGTGGGGCAAACCAGCAGCAGCATTACTTGGAGCATTAAAAGCTCAGTATGATTTAGGGCTGGCAGCAATAGGCGGTAAAGATAGTATGTCTGGCACTTTTAAAGACAGCGATACAGGCAGGGAAATCAATGTTCCCCCTACATTAATATCATTTGCAGTTGCTCCGTCTGATATATCAAATATCATTACTAACCAGCTTGAATTAGAGGGCGGTAATATTTACTTATTAAAAACACCGCTTTCTAATGATGATTTATTAGATATTTCATCATTTAAAGAAAATTTAAATACCCTTGAAAAATTAATTGCAGATAAGGTTGTGAAAGCAATCCATACAGTAACAAACGGCGGGGTTATAGAATCTCTTGCAAAAATGGCTTTTGGCAATATGGCAGGTCTTAATATAAAAAATATATCACTTGATGAATTGTCATTTCCATTTTACGGTAGTTTTATAATCCAGACTAAAAAGGGCTATGATATAAAAGGTATTAATAATATTACAGAAATAGCAGAATTAAATAATAATAATGAGTTTACATATAATAATGAAAAAGTCTCTCTTTCTCATGCTCTTTCATTATGGCAGAGTCCGTTGGAGCATATTTTTCCAAGTAAAGTAGAAAGTGAAAAAGTTATTATAAAACCAAATGATTATCAACAGCGAAGCAGTTTGAAAAAAGCAAAAGTAATAGTTAAACCACAAGTAGCTGTGCTTGCACTTCCGGGCACCAACTGTGAATATGATACAAAACGGATTTTTGAACGTGCTGGCAGTCGTCCTGTTGACCCTTTTATTTTTAGAAATATGCGGGTAGAAGATGCAGTAGAATCATGTAATGAGTTTGCAGAATTAGTAAATAATTCGCAAATATTAGTGCTTCCGGGTGGTTTTAGTGCGGGGGACGAACCAGAAGGTTCTGGTAAATTTTATGTTTCTGTTTTAAAGAATGACAAAGTAAGACAGGCTGTTGATGATTTAATTAATAAAAGAGATGGTTTAATTATTGGTATATGCAATGGTTTTCAGGCATTAATAAAAACAGGTATCTTAACTTACGGTCATATTTGCGACTTAACAGAAGAAGATGCAACACTTTCATTTAATACAATAGGCAGACATGTTTCTCAAATGGTGCATACAAGAGTAACATCTCTTAATTCACCATGGATGAATTTAAGAAATATAGGTGAAATAGATATTGTCCCAGTATCTCATGGTGAGGGCAGGTTTACAGCTCCACAGCAAATGATTGATAAGCTTTTTAAAAATGGTCAGGTATTATTCCAGTATACTGATTTAGAGGGCAATATTACAATGGATTCTCCGTATAATCCTAATGGTTCTGTAATGGCGATAGAGGGTATATGTTCGCCATGTGGCAGGGCTTTGGGTAAAATGGGACACAGTGAGCGTTTTGGTAATGGTGTTCATATTAATAATAGTTATGGCAATATGGACCAAAGGTTATTTGAAGCCGGTGTGAAATATTTTACGGGAGAAGAATAAATATAGATATGAGGTAAAAATGAGTAGTTATCCATTAATTATTCAAGGTGGTATGGGTATAGCAGTAAGTAACTATCATCTTGCAAGGGCTGTTTCTATGGCAGGTCAGCTTGGAGTAGTTTCTGGCACAGCAATTGATGCTGTAATGGCGATGAGGCTTCATTATGGTGATGTTTTAGGTAATGTGAGAAGAAGTTTAAATAATTTTCCTGTTAAAGAAATTGGCCAGCAGATAATAGATAAGTTTTACAATGCTAATAATAAGTTAAAAAATATGTTTAAGTTTACCATGCCATCATTAAACATGAGTAAAGAAAAAGAAAACGAGATAGTAGCAGCTAATTTTTCAGAAGTTTTTTTAGCAAAAGAAGGTCATAAAGGCATTGTTGGTATCAATTTTTTAGAAAAAATCCAGTTTCCAAATCTAGCTGGTATATATGGTGCTTTACTAGCAGGTATAGATTATATAATTATGGGGGCAGGTATACCAAAAGAGATTCCTTCAATAATAAATAAACTTACAAATCATGAAAAAGTGGAATATACATGCAATGTAGAAAATGCAGCAGAGCCTAAAAAAATGATTTTTGACCCATCAAGGTTTGGGCTTTCTCATTTAAAATTAAAGCGTCCGAAATTTTTAGCAATCATTTCATCTAATATATTAGCATCTACATTAATGAGAAAATCAGCAGTAGCTCCTGACGGTTTTATTATAGAAGGTCATCAAGCTGGCGGACATAATGCACCACCAAGAGTATCTGGTGTATTTAATGATAATGGGGAGCCAGTATATAGTGAAAAAGATATAGTAGATTTAGAAAAATTAAAAGAATTAAATGTTCCTTTCTGGCTTGCAGGTTCATACGGCACAAAAGAAGGGCTTGAAAAAGCACTTGCAGCAGGAGCCGCAGGTATTCAGGCAGGGACAGTTTTTGCTTTCACAAAGGAGGCTGGTTTTACTGATGATATAAAACATAAGGTTCTTTTATCAAGCAATATTAATGTTAAAACTGACCCGCTTGCATCTCCAACAGGATTTCCTTTTAAAACGGCAGAAATTTCTGGCACTTTATCAGATGAAACTGTGTATAATAACAGGCAGCGTGTGTGCAACCTTGGTTACCTGCGAACAGCTTATGAAAAAGAGGACGGCACAATAGGTTACAGGTGTGCTGCTGAGCCAGTGGAAATGTATGTGAAAAAAGGTGGTAAAGCAGAAAATACCAAGGGTAAAAAATGCTTATGTAATGCTTTAATGGCAGCAGCAGGCTACCCATTGACTGATAAATCTGGCGAATTAGAAAAACCGCTTATAACTATCGGAGATGATTATAAATCTATTATAAGTAAAGCTTACGGTTATACAGCAGCTGATGTAGTAAATGAAATCATTGGAAGATAGTATATTTAACTATTTATTATTAAATTATTTCAAATATCATACTGTCTGGGCAAATATTTAGTTGTTCCAGACAGTTTTTTAACTATTCATTAAAATTTGTTAAAAAATAACTATATTTTTTTTATTTTTTATGGTAAAATTGCCAATTGTAAAAATCAAAAACCAAATAATATAAATATGGGGAATTAAGATTGTGGAAATAATTCAGCAGCTTTTAAATGGTCTAACTGTGGGTGGCATTTATGCCCTTATTGCTCTTGGTTATACAATGGTTTATGGTATAATTAAGTTAATCAATTTTGCTCATGGTGATATTTTTATGATAGGTGCTTTTGCAGGTTTTTTTGCTATCACTGTGATTACTGATTTATTTATCGGCACATTTGTTGCATCATCAATTGGTGCAGTTGTTGCAGAGTATAAATTAATAATAGCGATTATTTCATCTATTATTTTTTGTGGTCTGCTTGGGCTTTTTGTTGAGCGAGTTGCATATAGACCATTAAGAGAAGGCTCTCCTAAAACTATAATAGGTTCAGCAGTAGGGCTTGCGGTTATTATTTTAGTAGCAGTATTTGGCAAAGGTGAATTTCAAATAGATACTGCATTATTATTTTTAGTTCTTCTTGGTATGTTATCTATTTTATCTATTCTTAATATTAAGTATGCTGGAAATAATATTAAGTCATTAAAAAAAGAAAATA
>CAMEZN010000194.1 GCA_945947845.1 uncultured Mucispirillum sp.
CAATACTATGTAAATGAAAAATTAAATAAGAATACAGATTTTACTGTTCTTGCAGGTGAGATGATAACAAATGGCATAGAAAATGGTGTTTCTATTACTCCAAAGCTTTTGATGGGATTAACAGAAATTAATTATATAGAAGATACAATTGTTATAATATCTATCAAAGGTAAATACCTAATTAATCCAGAAATAGATTATAATATTGATTTAAATAACTATCCAGCATTAGGAGCAAATAATGTTGCAGTATCTCTTTTTGGTCAGGCAGCTGCAATATACAGAAATGGACATTATGGAACTGGTGCTGGAGCTTCTGCTTATGCTACAAAAGCATGGCTTATGCCTTCAAGGGAAGTTAACTATGCAATAGAATATATGCCTTATAGTCTATTAGAATTTGAAGAAAATTTTAAAAATAAATGTGGTGAAGTATCTAATATGGCAAATTACGACTCTATTAATGACCCAAATGGGTGTTATTTGCTTAAATATAATGATGTTGTTGGTTATAATTCACCAAAAGAAGGTTATAGGCGTGGCAGAATACAGGCTGATAGTTTAAAAATTAATGGAAATATTATAGAGCCAGAAAAAATATATAGAGTAGCAACTACAAAAAAGCTAGCTAATTCAATGTATACTGCTTTTATTTATGCAGAAAATATAGAGTATACAGATGTAGTTTTTTGGAAAGCGGTAGCAGATTATATTAATGAACAGGGAAACATTTTTCCATATCTTGATGGAAGAGTAAAACTTATAGGTGGTGTTCCGGGAAATTCAGCAAATGATTATAAGTAAAATTTATTGAAATAAATATAAAAATTATTCAATATTAGAAATAATTTAGTTAAAATATGACCCCGGGGGAGTTTGAATTTATTATTGATAAATAAAGTCTTTAAAATACCCCCCCCTATATTTTTAGTTGACTTTTTTGCACTATCTTCTTATATCTATAAAAGGAGAACTTATGTGTTTTTTAAACTAAAATATAATGGGAGGATTTATGCATAAGACAAGTAAATTACCAAAAGTAAGCAGTATATTTATATTGCTTATGGCTGCTTTAATGATATTTACAGGTTGCAGCAGTGAGGATAGTAACAGCAGCGGTGTGCCAGTTGCTTCTGTTCAGTCTATTCAGCCAATAGGCAAAAGTGGTCAGATAATATTGCAGTTTACTCAGCTTGCAGGCATGGGTGCAAATAGTGAAATTCAGCCAGATTTTTATTTATATATTAATGAAAAAGATGATTTTACAACTGCTAAACTTTTAGGAACACATAGACAGGTTTTAGATGGCACTGGTATGGCTTTTTTAGAGTTTACTATTAAAAAAGCAAAATTAGAAACAGATGTGGAAGGACCTAATAAAAAAATATTTGAATATGAAGATTTAAATGACGGCACAGAATACTTTATATGGATTAATGACTGTTTTGAAGGATACGGCTGTGGCACACCTACTAAAATGAGTGTTGTTCCAGTGCCAATGCCAACAGCTTTAACACCTGAAAATATAGAGTTTATTCCGGGAGACGGCACATTAACCATTAACTTTAAAAATCAAGGTGCTTATGATGAATATGGGCTTTTTTACAATGATGTCAAATGCACTTATGCAGATATATATAAGTATGCACCACAAATAACAACTACTGATAACCATTATGTAATATCAAATGTTGATAACGGAACAGAAGTAACACCAATTTGTTTAAGAAGCCAGAATGTAAATACAGCAGGCACAAATGCTCAGGTTGTAAGATATTTAAATGGTAAAATAGAAGTGCTTAAAATGAATACTCAAACTATTACTATGAATGATAATACTTCTATTAATAGAACACCAAAACAATCTACTGCTGTTCCAGCTGCTCCTGTTGTGTCCTTATTAAAAGAAGGCAGTAAAAATGTTATTATAACATGGACAGGTGATTTTACAGGTGATGATGCAGTTAATACTTATGAAGTAATATACAGCACAGAAGGCACAAATGAAGTAACTGAAAAAGCATCATTTAGTGCTAATAAAGTAGAACACACTATACTAGGGCTTGAAAATGGTAAAACTTACAATATAAGAGTGAGAGCCGTTAATGCAGCAGGAAATGCAGAAAGTAATATTATTACAGCAACACCAAAAGAAACTGCAATAGATTTTAATGATTTAGATACAGTTTTAGGCTCAGCTGACGGCACATTTATTTATGCAGAAGATATACCGCACAGTGATTTCTGGAGAATAACATCAGTATACCCACAAGGCGGCAGACCAAATACAGACAGGATTACATGGGGTAAAGAAACAGCTCTTGGAAACCTTTTTGCTGACAGCTTTATGTGGTATGGTAAAAATAAATTAAATAGAAATGATATTGATTTTGCTTTTGCAGTAGGTGAAATGATAACAAATGGTATAGACAGCGGCAAACCTATTACACCAAGATTTTTAATGGGCATAACTAATATTAACTATATTAACGATACCCTTGTTATTGCAGAAGTAAAAGGTAAATATTTAATTAATCCAGAAGTAGATTATACAATAGATTTAAATAACTATCCGTCATTATTAAGTATAAATGGCACAGAAACAATAGGGCAGACACTGTTTGGTCAGGCAGCTGCAATTTATAGAAGCGGCCATTATGGTGCAGGTCATACAGGAGCAGCAGCATATAAGCAAAAAGGCTGGCTTTCTCCATCTAAGGAAGTAAGATATACAATAGAATATCTGCCTTATGATTTAGCTGCTTTTGAATCAAGATTTCAAGCAAACTGTGGAAATGTAGCAGATATGGCAGGATATGACTCTGAAAATGACCCACGTAACTGTTACAGCACAGAAATATTATTAAACCCAGCAGATAAAACATATCCGCCTTATGCAACAGATATGAGCCAGACAACAGGTATAGATGATAAAGTGAAATGGGGCTATAAAAGGGGAAGAATTCAAGCTAATTCTTTAACAATTAATGGTATGCAGATTGAGCCAGAAAAAACATATAAAGTGCTTACAACTAAAAAAGTAGCAGATTCTTTATATATTGGGCTTTTAAAAGCAGATAAAATAGAAGATACACAAGTTGTATTTTGGAAAGCAGTAGCAGAATACATTGCTGCAAATGGTAAAATTACTCCAATAGTTGATGGCAGGGTAAAACTTTCAGGTGGTGTTCCGGGTAACTCTGCTAATGACTACCAAGGTGAATAATTAATAAATATATAATACTGGGCTTTAATATGCCCAGTATTATTATACTACAATGGTTATTAAAGGGGAAGGTAGCATTATAATTTATGTTAAGGTATTGTAAAGCAGTATATTTATTCATATATGTTTTTTTTCTTTTTTATACGGATATAAGTTTTGCAGAAGAAACAACTGAAATGGTTGCTGATGAAATAATTGTTACCGATAAAAAAGAAAAAAAACAGTATGGAACAGAAATCACAAGAGATGAAATTGATAGAACAAATGCTAAAAGTCTTTGGGACGTAATACGATATACTCCCGGTGTTACATTAACAGATGGCGGCACAAGGGGCGATGCTTCTTTTTCTATCCGTGGTTTTCCAAGTTCCACAATACCTGTAATAGTAGATGGTATCTCTATTACAAACTCTTTTAATGGCTGGAGCGACAGCAGTGGAATATTAACTGATGATTTAGAAAGTGTAGTAATACAAAAAGGTTTCTCATCAATGCTTAATGGTGCAAACGGTATGGGTGGAGCTGTTATCTTAACAACAGCAAAGCCTGAAAAACTTTTTGAAGGTAAGTTTAAAACTACATTAGAGTTAGACAGCCGTTTTAGAACATCAGCAGTTACACCTTCATTTTCATTAGGCTCAAAATCATCAAAATTTTACATAAAAACATCTTTACAGTATAAAGATATGGACCATTTCAGGCTTTCAGATAAATATGAACCAGTAGAAGGCAGTATCCAAGGCAAAGGGGACAGGTTATTTTCAGAAAGAAAAGACTTAAAAAGCACAACAATAATAGGAACAGATTATTTTGACGGCCTTGATATCTGGGCAACCTATGTATATGTGGATTCTGACAGGGGATTAAATATCCCAGAAACCACATCATTATATGATATTACAGAGTGGGGTTATTGGCGAAGAAATAGTATATCACTTCATGCAAAATATAATAAAAACAATATATTAGTAGATGCTCTTGCTTATTATGATAAATATGATAACCTTTTTAACGAATATGCTTCTCTTATTCACTATGAATATAAACGACCATATGCAGTATCTCGTTATGATGAATATGCAGCTGGGCTGAATATAAAAGGTGAATATAATTTCTTAAAAAATCAGTATATAAGAGCCGCATTTTCTTTCAGAGAAGATGACCATATGGATTATTATGACGGCTATGAAAATCTCTATATAAAA
>CAMEZN010000195.1 GCA_945947845.1 uncultured Mucispirillum sp.
ATATGGCACAAGCATCGAGCGATTTAGCAGCACAACAAGTATTACTTCAATCTGCAACTGCAATGCTTGCACAAGCTAACCAAATCCCAAGCTATGCAGCACAATTATTACAATAAATATAAAACTCCCCCTTTTAAAAAGGGGGAGTATAAAAACCCTTTGGCTTTTGCAAAATAGTTTTAAAAAAATATTTTACAAAATCCAAAGATATACAAAGCATCTCTCCACAGCTTTGTATATTCCATAAAAAAGTGTAGTGCCAATACACAAAAAAAGGGGTTTAGGTCCTCCAGCCTAAACCCTTTTTTTATAGTTATAAAAATCATATCATCTATTGTGATAATTTATATCCAAGTTTTGTAATAGTATTAATTTATGATTTAAAACATCTTTAATACTACTAGATTTTTTAAGCATATCAATACATGTAGATAATGATTTATTTACAATATTATTGATTTGCTCAGCTTTTTCCTTTGCCAAAAAACAGATTGTAACAAAAATCTATATTAGATATATTTTTCCCATTCTCTTGCTGCATATCTTTCCCTATTTTCTGCTTCTAGTTCTTCACGAGTTCCTTCACCAATTTTTACTAATGAATCAATTAATTTTCTTGCACGGGGAACTGTAGTTAAAAATTCTATTATTTCCATTTTTTTTTTCAAATGATACTTTACTCATATCAGTGATATGATTTTTAGCCATCATTTTTTCCATTATAATATGATTTAAATTACAAATTTCTTCATCACTCATAGCATAAGTTAGACTGTCTAAATCTTCTGTTATTTTTGTTTTATTCATTATTAAATCCTCCAACAAATATTGTATAAATATTATAATACATTTATTCATAATAAGCAAATAACTATGAATAATATTAATATATATATGTAAAAATTATTTTTTCACTTGTATTTTTTATTTTTGGTGTTTATATCATACAGATTTTAAGCCTAGCAGCACAGTGCGGACTGGTGATTAGTTACTTTCTTTTTATCCATTCGGATTTATTTAGTCAATGGAAGCTGTATTTAAAAGGTAACTCATTATTATATTATGGAAATTGCAGTATTTTTAATGTATAAAAAAAGGAACAGTCTGCACCGTTCCTTTTTGATATTTTACGGAGAGAGAGGGATTCGAACCCTCGATACCGGTTTCCCAGTATACTCGCTTAGCAGGCGAGCGCCTTCGACCATACTCGGCCATCTCTCCAAATATATTGTGTTAGAGATAATTATATACTTGAATTATTTTATAATGTCAAATAAAAAATACAGATTTTTAAAAAAAGCTGTTACATGTGTCTTATTTGTGTTTCTATACCGTTTTGCTGGGCAAACATTACACCTCTGCCACACATTGGTGCTGAAAGTTCGCATCTTCTAGAACACATAGGGCAGTGGGTTGGTGCACTGCTTAATATACTGCTTTCTTTTTCATCTTTTTTCCGTTGTTCTTCAAGCTCTTTAAAGTATTTATCCATATCCATAAAAATACCCTTTAATATATTAGTGAAAGACTAATATATAAATATTTTTAATTTTTGCAAGTAAAGATTTACTGATTGATATAAAAAATACAAAAAAGCTCCAGTTTATCTGGAGCTTTGTATATTTTAGTAGAAAAGTTTATTCTAGTATACTAGGTTTGCAAGCAGATAGCCTATTATAGTAGAGACTGTAACAGAGATTAAGCCCGGTATCATAAAAGAGTGGTTTAAAAGATATTTACCAATAACCGTTGTTCCAGACCTGTCAAAGTTTACTGTTGCAATATCTGATGGATAGTTTGGTATGAAGAAATAGCCATAAACAGATGGGAGCACCCCTAAAAGAACATACCAAGGTATACCTAAATCATAAGCCAGTGGCATAATAGCAAGAACAACACCACCTTGTGTATTAATTAATACAGATACTGCAAAAAGAACAAATGCAATTGCCCATGGGTAAGCATTTACTATATCTTTCATAGCTGTCATCATTTCGCCTTTATATGCCACAAAATATGTATCTGAAAGCCATGCGATACCGTATATAGCAACTACTGCTACCATTCCTGCCTGCCATACTGAGCCGAAACAACTTTTTTTGGCTCAGCTTTACATGTTAATACCATTAATCCTGCTACTGTCAGCATTACAATTTGAATAACAAGGTTCATTTTTAATGGTTTACCATCATAGTGTGGTAAAAGAACTGGGAAAGTAGCAAGTATAACGATTATTGCAAGTGCTGCTAAAAACATAAATACTGATGCTTTTGCTGTTACTGGGAGTTTTTTATCAAGAGTTGTAGCAGTTGAGCCAAACATATATTCTTTTAATTCTGGGTCAGCAAGTCTTGCTTGGTATTTAGGGTCTTTATCTAAATCAAGCCCTCTTTTAGATGAGAATATAGCAGCAGCCATAATACCGCATAAGCAGGCTGGAATAGTAATCATTAAAACCTGAGGAATAGTCAGCCCTAATTCTGGCATTTTAGTATTAGAGATAGTTACGAATGAAACTACTGCGGCTGCAATAGGGGAGCATGTGATACCAACTTGCGATGCAACAGAAGCAACTGCACATGGTCTTTCTGGCCTTATTCCTTTTTTTAATGATATATCAGCAATGATTGGCATAAGTGTATAAACTACATGACCAGTACCAACTAATACAGTAAGGCCAAATGTGCAAAGTGGAGCATAAAAAGTTATTCTTTCTGGGTGAGCTCTTAAAAATTTTTCTGCTATTTGTATCATAAAATCCATACCACCAGAAGCCTGTAATACACCTGCACATGTAACTGCTGCGATAATAATGTATATAACATCTGTTGGCGGAGTTCCCGGTTTTAAACCAAAAGCAAATACTAAGATAGCTAAACCTATACCTGAAATTACTCCAAGAGCAATACTGCCATAACGAGAGCCTACATACAATGCAAGTAAAACGATTAATAATTGGACAATAATCATTTTCCCCCTCCATATATATTATTTACAAAAAGAATATATGAATAATTTTATAAAATCAAGAAAAATTGTTATATTATATAAATTTTTTTAATAAAAATAAAATATCGTTATAATAATATAGTTATCCTATGTCTATAATTTATATGCAGCTTTAAATATGTATTTTATATGCTATGGTATTGCAAAATTATTTACTATAAATAAAAAATATAAAATATAATAATGTTTTATTGTAATTTTACTTTGTTAATATTGGTATGGTTGTTTCAAAAATATATAAGCAAAATAAACTTATTTTTTAATTTAATAATATAAAAAAAAATTAAGGCTAAAAATACCTGAAATATATTTTTATTATAATTATATTCTATATTATCTGCCTTGACAGTTAAAAAAGAAGAGAGTAAATGTAACAAAGTATATCACAGCTGAAAAATTTTTTATGAACAGGGGGTATTTATGAATTATTTACATATCCATCCCGGTATAATTACAGTATGTATGCTTGTTTTATCCAATGTATTTATGACATTTGCATGGTATGCGCATTTAAAAAATCTATCATCTCTGCCATGGTTTGGAGCAGCTCTTGCAAGCTGGGGAATTGCTTTTTTTGAATATATGATACAGGTGCCTGCAAACAGGATTGGTTATACTGTTTTTACTCTGCCGCAGCTTAAAATTATGCAGGAAGTGATAGCATTAGGGGTATTTATACCATTTGTAACATTATATATGGGTAAGCCTTTAAATTTAAATTTTTTATGGGCTTCTTTATGTCTTTTAGGTGCAGTATACTTTATGTTTAAATAAAATATATTAATAGTGGTTGTTTAGTATATACTTCTATATATTCTAAACAGCTGCTTTGTTAAAAAATTTTCTCTGCAAAAGTTTCAAAAATATTTATTATTTTTTATGGTATTATGTCATTTAATTATCTGCTGTGCAGCAATTTATGTAGTGATTATATGCTGTAATAATCTATATTATTGTTAAATTGTATAAAACATAAAATTTTTTAAAAAAACTCTTGACACTTTCTACTGTCATTACTACATTAGTTCTAGCACTCGGGAAGAGTGAGTGCTAACAAATGAGGTATGAGAAAATGAATATGCGTTTCTTAAATGAGCGGGAAGAGCTTGTTTTAAGGACAATAATTGATGAATATATAGATACCAGTGAGCCTGTTGGTTCTCGTAATGTTTCAAAAGTAGGTCCATTAAAAATGTCGCCTGCTACTATTAGAAATATTATGAGTGATTTAGTTGAGAAAGGCTTTATTGCTCAGCCTCATACATCAGCTGGCAGAGTGCCGACAGACAGCGGATATAGATATTATATTGAAAAATTTGTAAAAATACAAAATATATCAGAAGATTTTATAGAAAATATTTACAGGGAAATGAGTATTGACCCTGTAAATGTGA
>CAMEZN010000196.1 GCA_945947845.1 uncultured Mucispirillum sp.
TATGAAATAACTTATTAATACATGAAATATAAATAATATGAAGCGAAGTGGTATGAAAAATAACTTTATAACATGATATGTTTACATAAGAAATGAGGGGGTGAGCAGTACATGCGCGTATACTCTCACACCCCAGCATTTCATATGCGAATCAAAGCCCGACACTGAGTTGTTTCTCTTTTGCGGAATGCTTTGAAATCCCCTAGGGTTCACCGGAGCGAATGGCTGCCCTAAGGGAAAATTTTAATCAACTATCTATCTTAACGTTTCATGTTAAGTAACTCTTGAATCATCTCATCGGAGGTAGAGATAACTTTAGAGTTTGATTGATATGCCCTTTGAGTTGTAATCATATTTACAAGCTCAGTTGATAAATCAACATTTGAGTTTTCAAGCATTGATGCTGCAATTTCACCTCTATCACCAGTCATTGGCTCACCTATTGTAGCCTGACCAGAAGCACCTGTTGCTTGGAACATTGTATCACCTACTTTTTCCAACCCTCTTTCATTTACGAAAGTTGCAAGTGCTATTTGAGCTAATACTCTTGTTTGACCGTTAGAATATGTGCCCACAAGTTCACCAGCTGGGTTAAACATAGTTTGAGTTAAATCACCAACAGAATAACCATCTGTTGAAGCTCTTGTGATACCACCACCATTTGCAGCTATTGATAAACCATCATTTTCTCCTGCTGTTCCTAAATTTAATGCAATTGGGTCAATTGTATTTGTTCCATTTGCAGCAGAGAACCTAAGTGTAGGGTTAGCAATTACTTTTGCTGGTGTAGTAAACCTGTCATACATATGACTTAATGTACCATCTGAATTAAACCTTAAAATAAGTTCATTTTGGCTTGCTCCATTAATTGCAACATCATTTAATGGGTCATCTGTTGCAATTTCCATTCTCCATTCATTTAATTCTTCATTCCATAAGCTGAATGTAAAATTAATATTATGTTTGTTACCTTGTTCGTCATATATTTCCATAGTTCTATATGCAATACCACCTGTTGCAGCAGTAACTGTTCCCTGCATAGCATTATTAAAAATAGTATTAGAAGTTTCAGAACCACCTGTTGCTGTAATAGTTAAGTAGTCAATATTATTTCTTGCACCTTTTTCACCAACTACTTTAATTACACCATTTTCTATTGTAACATTATCAAAAGTATTGTGGCCGCCATTTAAGTCTACAAATTTTTCAATAGCAAGCATATAATCAGCAATTGTGCTTGTAGCACCAACTGAGAAGTAGCCGTTATTAGTAATTTGTTCTTTGTTAATGCTGCCTTTAATTTCAAGTGTAGATTGGTTTTCTACAAAGTTCATATAGTTACCATTTTCATCAAAAAGGTTCATCATTAATGTTGTTTCATCAGCAGTTGTTAAGAACTGTTTAGAAGTAAATGATTTACCTATTCCTAATGTGCCTGTAACATTTGTTTCAAACATATTTTCATTAAAAATTTCGCCTTTATTAGCTTTTGTAATATCAAACCCTGTAATATTATCTACAATATTTGATTCTCCATCTATTGTATAACCTTGGTCAGTAATAGTCTGGCCAACTAACCCTGCTGATAACATTTCTTTTAAAAATGGTGTTTTAGCAGTAGTCTCAATTCTTGAAAAAGAAATTGTTGTTCCTGCACCAGCAGTTACTGTAAACTGATTAGTTGCTTGGTCATAATTAACAGTTGCATTGGCAAAATCACCACCAGCTGCTCTTATTTGAGCTTGTAAAGCTGTTGCTAATGTTGCTGAACTAGAAAATTTAGCTTGTGCAGGAGCAGTTGGTCCATTACCATTAGAATCAAATTCTAAGATAACAGGGTCTGCCATACCTGTTAATCTAAATACAAGTGTTTCACCGTCTTGCATATGCAGAGTATTTGTAGACATATCAACAAGAGTATTTTCTTCTGTATCTTCAAAGTTATAAACAATTCTACCTTTACCAGCAATTGGTTCTACATCAACAGTTGATACAACATCATTTAATTGTTTTGGTGTAACAATATTATTTGCACCGTAAGTATTAAATGAGTTATCAAAAACCATTTTTAAATATGTATTAGGTGTAGCTGTGCTGCCTATTGCTTGATGAAGTGTGCTTTCTCCAAAAGATATTGCATGGCTTGCACCTGTTACAGAGAAACTTAATTTATTTCCATCAAGACCAAAAGATACTCTTGTAGTTACTGGAACACCATTAACAGCTGTAGCCGCTAACTGCTCATTTGCTGCATCAGTTATTAATCTGCCTAATTCCTGAATAGTGTGGAACTGGTTTTTAATAGTTGGGTTTACAGTTTCAGTATAAGTAAACGGTCCAATATTTAATGTTGCTGCTGCAGAACCGTTTGGACCATAAACAGTAATGTTATTAAAAGATATGCCTTCACCTTCTCTTAAACCAAAGTCGTTATCAAGAAACTCTGCACTAAATCCGTTTGGAACAACACCGCCGTTTATAGAGTTGCTAATTCTATCTGAAAGCTGCTCAATAGATGTAAAGTCTTCTTTATATGTAACTTCTTTTTGATAAGTTAATTCAGAAGAATATTCTGTTTTACCAGCTTTATATGTAGTAGCAAGTGGCGAAAGAAGTGCTGCTAATTGAGAAGAACCACTAATACCATTTATTTCAAATTCATGGCCATAGTTTGCTTCAATTGCAAATTTACCATCTTTAAAAGTCATTGTTGCAATTGGAGTGCCTGCTGTATTTGTAGCAGTATCAACATGCTCTTTTGTAGCCTGAGCAAATATATTATTGACTTCCTGTAAAAAGTCTTCAATTGTAGTGTATTTACTATCATTTAAAGAGTTACCGCCAAGAGAGCTGTAATTTAATGAGTATGAAGAACCATTAATTCTAAAAGTAACATTACCATTAAGCTCACTAACACCTAATGCTGTGCCATTTTTATCTGAAAGCTGGCTCATTGGAGTATAAAGTGATGGGTTAGCTGAAATTCTAACTTTTTCACCATCTGCTAAGTCCATAGCAACACCATTTGCACTAAGCATAGTGTTTACATCCTGTTTAGCAGTGCCTTGTGTTAAAAGTTTACCATAAGTAACTGTTGAAGCTGTAGCATTAGTATCTAATGCACCAGACATATTTATTTCAGTAGATTCTTTTGGTTTCATAACTTGGTAGTTAGTACCTAAAACTATATCACCAACACCTACCTGTTTATTCATAACACCAGTATCTGGGTCTGCCATCCAGCCTTGAACTCTGTAACCTGATGGAGTTGTTAGAGTATTTGTATTATCAAAGTTAAAGTCACCAGCACGAGTATAGAAGTTTTGATTTACACCTTCACCACGAACTACAAAAAATCCAGTCCCTTGAATAGCTAAATCTGTTGTACTTTGAGTTGATTTTAATACACCAGATGTAAAAATATTATCAACACCAGCAAGATAAACACCATTACCAACCTGACGAGGGTTTATACCACCTCTTGAATCTGTTGGTGTTTTACCACCTATTAATGTTTGGCTCATTAAATCCTGAAATACAGCACGACCCATTTTAAAACCAATAGTATTTACATTTGCAATATTATTACCTAAAACGTCCATAGCTTTTTGGTTTACATCTAATCCACTTACTGCATTATACATTGACCTTAACATGAAAGCACCTCCGAATGCTTGCTCAGATAAATCTAGCGCTCCTTCTAAATTTATCTAAATTCTTAATTTATTTATTTTATTTTTTCTTTTTAATTATATTAATTTTTTATTTGTATCATCTTCTGTTGAGCCGCTGTCGCTTCCGCTTCCGCCGCTGTTATCTTCTCCATCACCACTAGATAAATTAGGGTCTCTAACAGAATAAACATATTCACTTGATACAACACCTTCACCAATATCAAAGTAAAGAACACCATTTGACATTTTAACACCCTGAACAATTCCTGTTCCATATTCTTGAACTGCAACTTGTTCACCAGCTGAGTTAAATGCCTGCACTTCAAAGTAATATGTGCCATCTGGAACTTCAACTCCACCAACACCAGTTCCGTCCCAGTGGATAGTGTTTTGTCCTGATGATAAATTTTTATCAGGTTTCACAATAGCAACACATGCACCCTCTTCATTATAAATATTGATTTGGGATTTTTCAGCTAATGCATCACCATCAAGATAGAAGGAAATATTTTTCAAGCTGTCGCCACCAACTGTTACTGTATTAGTTTGATATTCAATTTCTTTACCAATAAAACCAGCACCAGCTGTTAATGAACTGTTGTTATATGCCTGCATACTTAATAATTCAAGCATTTGCTCTAAACTTGAATTCATAGTTGTCATCTCATTTAATTGAGAAAATGCAGTTGTCTGGCTCATAAA
>CAMEZN010000197.1 GCA_945947845.1 uncultured Mucispirillum sp.
TATCTTATAAAACTATTGCTTTTATATATTATATCTATTATTATAATGTGTTAAACTATAATATTTTTGAGGCCTTATGACTATTAGAATAGCAGGAGTGCAGGATAAACATAAGCTTGATTTTGCAGCTCGTAATATATATACACTGCCAAATGATGAATATAGAGTCCTGCCCTCATCACTAAAAGATGGCGATTATATTTTAGAAGTCAAAACTATTAGGATTATTGAGCCTATTATTAGAGTTTTAGTATCTGATGATATGCTTACTGCAAGAATATCTTTTTATCCCGGAATTAATACCGATAAAAAAACGAAATATCAAGATTTAGTTCTTCATTTAACAGAAAAAGATAAAATCAGCCCGGGCTATATTAATGAAAAGGCTTTAAAAGATGCGATAGAGTTATTAAATGAAGGCTTTATTGTAGAAGATGTATTAATATGTGAAGGGGACCCGCCAGTTCATGGCAAAGATGCAAAGATTGAATTTCTTTTTGAAAGACCCAATGTAAAACCTAAGCTTTTGCCAAATGGTAAAGTTGATTATAAAGAATTTACAAAATTTATCCTTGTTGATAAGGACCAGCTTATTATAAAACGAACTCCACCTGAAAAAGGAAGAGATGGCAGAGATATTACTGGTAATATTATAAAAGCTGTTGAAGGAGTTGATAAAGGTATAGAAGTTGTAGAGGGTGTTTATTCTAATCTTGAAAAAACAGAATACCGTTCAAAATATAATGGGCATATTATATTAAGCGGTAATACTGTTAGTGTTCTGCCTATGCTGCAAATTAATGGAGATATAGATATGCGGGTAGGTAATATAAGGTTTGAAGGCACAGTTTTAGTTAGTGGTAATGTGCAGTCTGGTTTCTTAGTTGATGCTGATGATATTATAGTAGAAGGTATTGTTGAAAATGCAGATTTAAAAGCCAGAAATACTATTGTTATAAAGCGGGGCATAAAAGGTGTTATAGATAAAGGCATGATTAAGGCTGGCGGCAATATTTCTGTAGGATATTGTGAAAATGCAAATATTTCAGCAGGCGGTGAGTTAAGTATAGAAAAATACTGCTTTAATTCAAATATTGAGGCTGCTTCAATTAAAGCTGACGGAAAAGCTATTATAAGCGGTGGAAGTTTGAAAATATTTTCACAGCTTCATGTGGCAAATATAGGTTCAAAAAATTCAGGAAAAATGGAAGTTGATATTGGTTATTCGCCACTTTTACAAAATAAGGCAGAAAAGGTGAAAGTTGAAATTAATCAGTTAAGTGAATCTATGGAAAAGATTAATGATGTTTTATCTAAAATAAATATTCAAGACCCTAAAATACAGCAAAACCCAAAAGTAAGAATACTTCTTGATAGTGCTGACGCATTTAAAAGAAGGCTTCCATTACTTGAAAAAAAATATAATGATTTAATGCGAAAATCAGTATGTGATGCACCGAAAATAGTGGTAGAAGATACAATATATCCGGGAGTGGAATTAAAAATATTAAGTGTATCAAGAAAAATAAAGACGGAAATGACTCGTGTTGAATTTACATATAATGAGCTTTCAAAAGATATAGTTAATAAACCTATACAAAGTTAAAATAAGTATAGTATATATAAAATAGATAGAGGCATTTTAAAGAAATGAGAACATTTACAGAATTTTTTGGTTTTTATCAAGACCCATTTAAAAGAACACCTGATGTTGAATTTTATTATCCAACACAAATGCATGTAGATGCACTAGATACTTTACAGTATTTAATACATTCAGATGAACCATTTGCTGTATTAATAGGTGAGCCGGGCACTGGTAAAACTATTACTATTAAAAAATTTATTAATGAACTGCCAGAAAATATTGTTTCAGCTTATATATTATTTCCAAACCTTACACCAGAAGAACTTTTTATGGCAATACTTGAAGATTTTAATATCCATGTAGATAAATCTCTTACTAAAAATGCTCTTTTTGCAAAACTGCGGGATTTTTTAATAGACATAGGTTCTCATGGCAAAAAAGCAGTTATCATTATTGATGAAGCACAAAATCTGCCAAATGAAACATTAGAAGAATTAAGGCTTTTATCTAATTTGGAAACAGAAAAAGATAAACTTTTAAAAATTATATTAGCAGGTCAGCCAGAGCTTGATGAAAAGCTTAATGAAGAAAGTCTCAGGCAGTTAAAACAGCGTGTAACTTTATATGTGAAACTTGATAATATAAAACAGGAAGATATAAAAAATTATATTTATTCTCATCTTGAAAAAGCAGGCAAAAGTTATGTTAAAATCCATAATGGAGTTGTTAAAAGGATAGCTAAAATTACAAAGGGTAATCCGCGGCTTATTAATACACTTATGGAAAGGACTATAATTGCAGCTTTTTTAGATAATTCTCATACTATTACAGAAAATCATTTGATTAGTGCATTATCAAGTGTTAATAATGTGATGGCAACAGCTCATAAAAGAAGAAGCGGAAAAGCAAGCCCGGTTATTATTACAGTAGTTATAGCATTACTTGCAGTTGCAGCAGGCTTTTTAGGTGCTGATAAAATATTTAATTTAATTTCAGAAAAACCATCTGCACAGGTGGCTGTAAATAATTATACACCACCAGTTGAAGTAAATACTGCACCAGTTCAGGAAAGTAATCCTGCACAAAATATGCAGGCAGAAGAACAGCCTGTTATAGCAGCAAACACAAATACTAGTAACCAAGTTGATAATAATGAAGTATATGCAGATAAAAATAATAATATAGAAACAGCAGAAAATAATGCAGCAGATATGCCTTATAATCCAAATACTGTAAATAATGCTGAAATTAATAATGCAGCAGCAGATACAGCAGGTAATGAAAATAATCAAATAGCTGATGATACAGATTCTGCTCAGATAGAGCCTTATGTGCCAGATACACCAGCAGTTCAGCCTGAAATAAATAATATACCGCAGGTAGAAGAACAGCCTGCAATAGAAGAGCCTGCACCTGTAATTGAAAAACCAAAAGATGTATATATACTTGCAAATTCATTAAATGTGCGTGCAGTGCCAAGCCTTGAATCTGCCCGTGTGGCAGCTGCAAAAGTAGGACAGAAATATGAATATGTTTCAGAAAATGAGGACTGGGTTCAAATACGGCTTTCACCTACACTTACAGGCTGGGTATTTAAGCAGTATGTAAGCATATCAGAGAGACCATAAAGGAAAATATAATGAATATAGTTATAGTGGGTGCTGGTGAAGTAGGCACTCATATTGCCTCACAGCTTGTTGCAGAACAAAAAGATGTAGTTATAATAGAAAAAGACCCAGAATGTGCAGCAAGAGCATCAAGTATGCTTGACTGCCTTGTGGTAACAGGTGAAGGTTCCAATGTAGATGTTTTAAGGCAGGCTGGGGCAGAAAATGCAGATATTTTTATTGCTGCTACAAGTATAGATGAAGTGAATATGATATCATGCTTTGTAGCAGGAAGTGCATTTAATACTCCTGTAAAAATAGCCCGAGTTAGAAATGTGGACTATATGCGGGGCGGGCTTTTAAAAAATTCATCAATTGGTATAGATTATCTTGTTAATCCAGAAATTGAAGCTGCATTTGATATAGTGCAGACGGTTGCTCATGGAGCATCAAGTGGTATATTTGCTTTTCAGGGCACAAATGCTCAACTTCGTGATTTTTTAGTTAAAGATGACAGTATTTTTAATGGTGTGCTTGTTAAAGATATTCGTTCACTTATTGACCAGAATTTTATTATTGCAGGTGTTTTGCGCAATGAAATGCTGCATATTCCAAAAGGTGATTTCCAAATCTTAACTGGGGACCATATATATATAGTAGCTCTTGGTAAATCTTTTAATAAAATTTTAACTCGTGCTGGAATGACTGTTGATAAATTAAAAAGGATAGTTCTTGTTGGCGGCGGGTTAATAGGCAAGCATATTGCAGGTATGCTTATAGAAGATGGAAAAGATGTTCGGATTATTGAAAAAGATTATGAAAAATGTAAAGAGCTTTCTGCACTTTATCCAGAAGCTACTGTAATTAACGGCAATATTTCTGACCAAGATGTTTTTGAAGAAGAAAATATAGCTTATACTGATGCAATAATTACAACTACTCAAAGTGAAGAATTAAATATTCTTGCAGGGGTTTATGCAAAAAGTAAAGGTGTTAAAAGGGCATTAGCATTAATTGATAAATTAAACTATACTACTCTTGCAACTAATTTGGGAATAGATTCCTGTATTAGTGCAAAACTTAGTTCTGTTGATGCTATACTTAAATTTATCCGCAAAGGTAATATTAAAAATGTATATACAATATTTGAGGGGCAGGCAGAAGCTATTGAATT
>CAMEZN010000198.1 GCA_945947845.1 uncultured Mucispirillum sp.
CATATTCTCTGCTTTTACAAAATCAGCTTGCGATTTTAACTTCTCTCTTACTGCTTTTAAACTTTCTGAATTACTGTCAAAAAAAGGAAGTAATGATATATATGATGCATCAACAGTTTCTGGTGATACAGACAACACCCTATCTGCTATATAAAACCCTATCTGCTCAAAATAACTCTCTGATAACTCCTTATCAGTAGCCCAGAACTCTTTTGTTACTGCTGGCGGCAGCACGATGGTTCTGTTCGCTGTGATAAGACTGTAGTTTAACAACCCCTGTGCAAGTATCACTATCACAAGAATAATAATAATAAATCCAAGAAATTTTTTCTCGTTACTTAATTTATTAATCTCTTTAAATGTTGATGTGTTCTGATATGCTGACAACAACTTTTCTTTTACAATATTAGCCTTATCTTTTAATGTATTTTTCTTTTTATCAGTATTAATATTATTTAAATCCTCTAACTCATTTATTAAAGCATTACTTAATGTATACTGTTGCTTATTATTAAATGATTCTGTTTTTTCTACTTTATCATTAGTTTTAAACTCTTCATTATCAACTGCTTTATCTTCATAAATCTCTTTTTCCACAATAGATACTCCTATTTAACAAAATACTTTATATAAAAATGTGGTATCTTATTTTTTATAATACCATTACTTTTAAATTGAACTAAACCAAGTGCATATAGCATATGTATTAAATATCCCTCTTGTTTAGCATTTTTTAGCTTTGAATATATTTTTAATAATACAAATCCGATAATACCAAAAATTAAAAGCTTATCTAACATTCGCCCAACAATTAGTGATGCAAAGATTATTAATGCCTCATCTATCTCCCACCATAAAAACTGTGGTTTTGCATTTAAGTATTTTGGTATATAATGCATCTCTGTCATATCTCACCTCTTTAAAAAAAGAAAGGGATAATATCAACTTATCCCTCTCTAAAGTTTTACAAATAGTTGCTTAAATAGTAAAAGTAAAACTGTTTACTACTCCAGGTAACGATGGGAGAAGAATACCAGAGGCTACTCCTAACCCCATGTATGGAATACCAATTTTCTCCCTATTCCACACAGACACAAGGATAATAGCTAATGCGGCAAGTTTACCGCCTGTTCCCTCAATAATAGCTGTAACCTTATCCCATACACCATTAAGTTCATCTGCTGTTCCCTGACCTACCGCATCAGCAGCAGCCATAGCATAATCTGCCGATACTGCCATCATACAGGCAAAGGCAATTAATACACGATTACGGCTGATAAACTCACCTGCCAGTTTTGTAAAACGTTTTAATGTTTCTGTTCTACTCATTATTTTCCTCCTAATAAAGTAATTTTTAATAAAAAATTTTGTTTAAAAATATTATAAAAAGAATGTTACATTTTTATAAAATACTCATAGGGTCGTTATCATCTTTTATAATATTTGTGTTTACTTCCTTTTCTTCTGCTTTAGAAAAAGTTTCTTTCTGAACAGATTCTTCTTTATGTAATACTTCTGCTTTTACTACTGGTTTTGCTGATTGTATTATCATATCTGTATTATTAAGTGTATTTCTAATACTGTCTCGGATAAACTGTGAACGATAAAACTTATTCATCTTCATAAGTTCATTAAATAAATCCATATCATTATGAAAATACACAGTTATTGATTTGTTTTTGTTTCCCATAATATTAGCCTATTTTATTTAATTTAGCAGTACTAATAGCTCTATATCCACGAACATTTGCATATTCAGCATTAGGTGCTGTAATAAAAAAGTTATGCTTATTAAATACCTGTTCTATATACATAGAAAGTATATAACTGCCACCACCTGCTAAGATAACTTTATCGCAGCCGCTAAACTGCTCTTTATATTTATCCATAATAGACATATATGTTGTTTCTAAATATTTTTTTATTGCAGGAACGACTATATGTTGACAATCTATTTCTTGACCAAAAGATTTAATTTTTTTACCTGCTAAAATACTTCTTAAATCAGTAATGTTAGGCTCTCTTTCAATAAGTTTCCTGACAGACTCTCTAATGATATCGTATATTGCAGAAATACCTTGCTTATCAAACTGCCGTGAACCATCTTTTTTTACTGCATACCCATCATAAGCTATTAATATCATCGTATTTTCGCCTATATCCCAAATAAAACCCTTCTCTGATGGTGAAATAATATTTTTACCCCAGTTATATACATAATCAGCATATACTCCAACTCCCTGAGCATAACCAAAAATTGTCTCAAAACTGTATTTCTCCCCATTGATTTCAAAAGAGCGAAGTGTATCTTTATACTCTTTCATAAATCCTACATTTTCTAAAGGCAGTCCTACGCTTAATGCTGTAATATCTTTCTTAGTAATGCCGTGAGCTTTTAATTTATTTAATACCGCTGCAACCATTAATGGAGCATAATTGATTAAATACTTAATATCTCTGTAATAATCCGTTTTTCCTGATGCCTCATCACCAACAATATATTTTTTACCATTATATTCATAAGTCATTACATTTGATGCACCAAGACTAAATAAGTTACCAGACTGCTCCACTTCACGAACAGTATTTGCAAACTTAAACTCACCTGCTGGTGATGATACTTTGATAGACGAAAAACCCTGGTCTATCCCTAAAACAATATTTTCTGTCATATACATACCTCCTGTTATTTATAAGTATGCAAGTGATAAATTCTCTTCTAAATCATTACTTGATACTAATGTTATTTGCTTTAAAGGGTGTTTTGGATTAGCTAAACATTTTGCAACATCTCTAAACGGTACAAATACATTCCCTGCAATATATGAACCGTCCTTTTTTATATGCAATACATAGCCTGATGTGATAAATTTTTTCTTACGATTATAATCAATATCTTGGAATTTAATAATATCACCTATCTTATATTTATTCATATTACTTCTCCTTGTTTTCTTTACTTACAAGGTTATATAATCTAGGTGTTACATTGAAAAAATATATACCAATATTAAGGAAATTAATTAATGAATTAGTTAATAATAGAAGAATTGTAATAATTAAAATAGTGATTTTTGAAGTTCACGAAATAATATCTTCATTTATACCAAAGTTTTTTTACAGACTCTTTAATAATTTGTTTAACCTTTTTATATCATCTTGTGTTACAATATTTTTACTTGCTGTAATATCATTTATATCTTCAATATTCGCAGTATATCTACAATAAGGGTAGTTTATGCATCCATAAAATACACCTCTGCTTCCTGTTCGCTTTATCATAAAATTGCCACATTCAGGACATCGTATAATATTACTCATCTTATTTATAACTTTTGAGCTAACTGTATAATTACAATATGGATAATGACTGCATCCGTAAAACTTTTCACCAGAAACACTATCTGTCCTGATTTTTAATTTTCCAGTAGAACATTTAGGACAAGACTGGTTTGCGAGTATTGCTTCACTCTCTTCAATACTTTCATTTTCTTCTGATATATTTTTTATATTATAATTATCAATCATTTCTAATATAAACACAGATGGCTCTGGTGGCAAAAATAAATAACAATGATTTTTTGTTCTAGTTAATGCTACATAAAATAGTCGTCTTTCCTCTGCATACTGATATGCCTCTGGACTTGTTAAAACATAATCTAAAATTGAATCGTCAATCATTAAATTCGGAAAACCTGCTGTAGAATTATTATTATTAATTATAATAACTTCATCAGCCTCTAACCCCTTAGATTTATGGACACTTAAAAATCTAATAGATAAGTTTGTATAATCAGAATGAATAACTTGAATAGTACCTGCTTTTCTACTATGTTTTATTGTATATTTATCTACCAAAGTTGATGTTAATGAATTATTAAGAATATTATCTAAATCGTTATTATTGCGACCTAATATCATTACATCAGCTTTATGTTTTTTATCGCTGTATTCATTGCTTATTTTTTCTAACACAAAATCTAAATAATCTAATGGAGAACTCATATATGGAGTATATTTCTCAGTTAAATCTATATACTGAATAGGATTTATTATATTTTCATCCGATATTAATTTCTTTGTAATTTGAGCAGGGTTTTTCATTACAAAATCACCCGCAATATCAATTAATGACTGACTATACATCAATATAATATTTAGAGTATGAACCCATATAACCTATCCCAGCTTGCGGAATAAATTTT
The DNA here is from genome assembly GCA_945947845.1 of uncultured Mucispirillum sp. Classification (GTDB taxonomy): domain Bacteria; phylum Chrysiogenota; class Deferribacteres; order Deferribacterales; family Mucispirillaceae; genus Mucispirillum. The sequence continues at coordinate 4,206 of CAMEZN010000198.1, forward strand.
ATATTATGTGCCTCAAATTCATATCCAGCAGCAACTGCAAATCCAAAACTAAATATATCGTAATGCCCTAAATTATTAATAAACCCAGTTCCTTGATACATATCTTTCATATATCCATAAACAGGATTTAAACTTTTATTTGTTAAAGCAT